>CAYSEV010000038.1:0-13690 GCA_964430295.1 uncultured Gammaproteobacteria bacterium | reverse complement strand
GCATAGAAGCAGATATCACTGTATGCTGAGAGACCATCTTTACCACTTCAGCAAATATACCATCGTGTTGTGTATGTTTCGCTGCGTGTTCTAATTCGTTTACCCTTTTCTCCAATGCTTCAATTCGTTTCAACAGCTCATCAACAGTTGGTTTCATATCCATACCCTCCATCACTATAGTACGATATTTTTCGTATGCAAGCGATGTGTGTACTGACTGAAGAATAGATTTGATTATTGAATATCTTCAACTCATGTTCGAGCTGAACTCAGACCTATGAACCATGAACTATGAACTGATGTATATTGATAGTATGCCCAACAAATCTTCCCGAAAACCGAAACCCGCAAAAACAAATCGCACTCCTCTCGTTGTCGGCGTCACCGCCGCAGCACTCGCCCTCCTTTCTACAGTCACCGCATTCAATATGCTCCGTGGAGAGAAAGTTATAGAGGTATTGGATGGAGATACGTATCGTATAGAAAACAAACAGACTGTTCGCTTGTATAGTGTCGATGCACCGGAGGAAGGCAGATGCATGGGTAAAGAAGCAAAAGAAGAACTCAACTCACTTCTATCAGGCAAACATGTGGTGCTGAAAAATCTGCGGGTCGGCGGATTTAATCGTGTCATGGGGTACACGTATGTGGATGGTGAGTCTGTCGAACTAACCATGATGAAAAAGGGACTGGTCACTCTCATGCGCGGCACAAAGGATTTTCCGGAGCTGTTGGAAGCCAGCACGTATGCCAGGCAACAGAAACTCGGTGTGTTTAGTGATGCATGTTATCAGATGGAGCCGACAAAAAATCAGAAGTGTAACATAAAAGGAAATATCGGGGAAACGAAAAAAGACAGATACTACTTTACGCCCTCATGCTCCAATTATACGCAGACAGTTGTCTGGCTTAGCTTTGGAGACCAATGGTTCTGTACAGAAAAAGAGGCTATTGATGCAGGATTTGTGAAGGGAACTAAGTGTAAATAGTATTCTTACTATCATTTTCAGACATATAGATAAATTTCACTTTGTTTAGTATTTTTTTGTTGACTTTAGATCGAAAAGTTTTACAATCAATCCGTGCTCTTTAATAAGCTGGCGAGGACACTTCTGCTCCTTATTTTTGGTTATTCTATCTCAGCCCTCCTCCTTGGGTCATTAACACTAATGCCTCATGGTGGGGAGGCAGTAGTAGCTTCCATTTATAAAGAAAGGAGGTGAAATAGATATGGCATATTTTGTAATTTACAAAGATGTTAGTGGTAATTATCGTTGGAGGCTTAAAGCTAACAATGGTGAAATAGTTGCAAATAGTGAGGGTTATACGACCAAACAATCTGCAATTAACTCAGTACATTGGGTAAAATCCAATACATTGGGCACCTTGATCTACGACCGGACTTAAACTCTGATCGATTGCCTCGTCAGCTTTTTGAAGATCATTCTTTCGTACAAGAATCATTCATCAATCAATTTTTATTAATATTCTTAGTTTTTTTGTTAAGATCATAAGTTCATCTATTCTTTTTACAATGCGCTTCTGTTCCTTAAGTGGAGGCAGTCCTATTAGAAATGATGAAACAAAAGCTGTAGGAACTCTTTGAAGACCGGCTACGCCTGTCATTTTTATAACTGCTTTATTTACAAATAAGGCCGATTTGAATATTGAAATCAAATATTTTGGATCAATTGTATTATTATATGGACGAAATACATGCAGCTCTGTAGTTCCTGCTGCAAATCCATTCGTAAGATTCATTGCAACACCCGACTTGCCATTTTCAAAACAAGGAGTCACTTTTGCCAATACTGCATCTCCATCTGCAATATGCGTAAAATTTTTCTTAACATTTTTCCAAATACGTTTTTCTTTTTCTATTGGATTGTTGACCCAGTCTGAATCAATACACTGCATTGGGATAAATGAGACTTCTTTTTCATTTTCAATATCGTTTCGAGGATTAACAGCACACACATCTCCAATTCTCACTCTTTTCCAAGATTTTGGAATTTCGTATCCAAAATCGGTCTCTTCAATGGATAATATAGTATTTATTTTTTTCCCTGTTTTAAATGCAAATTTTGTTTGTTCATTTAATATTTTTTGATAAAGTTCTTCACCAGTTCCTTCCTTCGGATCCTGAGGCACAAGTTTTCCTGAGACTGCTAATGAAAGAATTGCTTTTTCTAGTTCTTTTACATCATTTAAATCTTTAATTAATTCGGTCATATTATGAAGGGCAATTGTCGATTCACTTTTCCCAAGAGAAAGAAATGCACTTATTGCTAGTTTTGAACGAACCTCATCTCGCATTTTCTTTTTCATTTCAAGCATATCCACTATTTTCATTAATTCTTTAACTTTTTCAGCAATTCTCTTTTGTTCTGCTAATGGTGGCATTGAAAATACTTCTAGGGAGAATTTAGCACCTGAAATTTCTTTAAATGTCATACCAGATGCCCTTCGATTTATATCTTCGCCTCTAAGAAGTAAATACCAATATAAATATTCGGGATTTTGGGAATAAGGAATACAAGATTTAAATCCTTGATTTGTTGTCAATGGATTAAATGCAATCCCAACATACCCAATTGGGGCTCTCGAAGAAAAAATGACACTCCCAACAGGTAGGATTCTTGCTGACGATGATTTCAGTCCACCTTCAGTAATATTTTTTTTGCCATGCGAAACATATAAAGAGCTATTATTCCTCATATCAGCTGGGGTTATCCAAGGTATTGAATTATCAGACCCAGGTTCCGCATAATATTTAGCCATGCTAGAGTTTGGGGTTCCTCCACCTATAATTTTAGAAACTTCTCCTAATCGCACCCATTTCCATGATTTTGGTATTTCAAATGGAACTTCAGTTCCTTTAATTGGTGGTAATTTTAACATTTTTCCCCGATTATTTTTTGCGTCACTCATGCGTTCTTCGAGAATTTTTTGATAGAGATCTTCCCCAGTGCCTTCTTTTGGATCTTGTGGCACGAGCTCGCCGGAGATAGCAAGTGTGAGTATTGCTTTTCGAAGCTTATTGATGCCATCTGGCAAATCAATGAAGTCTTCAATGTTGCCAGCGATTATTTTTGTATCTTCAATAACCATGATGTTTCAATGCATCCTCTAATACTTTTTTAATCTCTGCCAGTACTATATTCACTTCATCTTTCTTCTGTCGATATTCAGCTAAAAGTACGTCAGGAGATTTTATAGTCTCAACTTTTGCATTTGGATTTTTGAAATCCAGATTATAGTTATTTTTTACTATGTCATCCATAGATATTTTCCAAGCATGATCATTTTCCACACGGTTGTTCCACCACATTTTCTCGGGCACAAATTCTTCTATCGAAATAGGATTCGTCATTGTGTAACTATTTCGTCCTTTAGGATATGGATGCTCATAAAACCAAATTTCTTCCGTAGGTTTTCCTTTAGTGAAGAAAAGTAAATTGGTACTAATTGGAGTATATGGAGCAAATGCATTTTTAGGGATCTTAACAATTGTATGGAGATTACATTTCTCAAGTACTTCTTTTTTAACATTTAGTTTTACCCCTGTTTCTCCTTGCAAAAATGAATCAGGAAGAACTAGCCCAGCTCTTCCCCCCTCCTTGAGCAAGTGGACTATAAGTACTAGAAATAAATCTGCAGTCTCTCTGGTTCTAAATTTGAGTGGAAAATTTGATTCAATTCCAGGTTCTTCAGTTCCACCAAAGGGAGGATTCGTGACAATACAATCTACGCGGTCTGGCTCACCATAATCTCGAAGTGGCCTCTCTAATGTATTACCTCTCCTCATATTTATGGGAGATTCAATATCATGAAGCATCATATTGGTTAAGAGCAACATAAACGGAAGAGGTTTTTTCTCAACTCCATATATGCTATTTTGTACTATTATTTCTTGCTCAATAGTTTTGACTTTTGCTCGAAGATGTTCCAGAGTGTGGACAAGAAATCCACCCGTACCAACTGCTGGATCAAGTATTTTCTCACCAATTTGTGGGTCAACCATTTGTACTATAAATTTAGTTAAAGCTCGAGGAGTATACATTTCTCCAAAATTGCCGGCACTTTGGAGCATTTTTAACATTCGCTCGTATAATTCATTAAATTGATGACGGTCTTCTTTAGTATTGAAATCTATCTCATTTACTTTATTAATAACTTGCCGCAGTAATGTACCTTTGCGCATAGCATTATATACATCTTTAAATGCTGACCGAACCATATCAGTCCGAGGATTATTATTTTTAGGTAGATCTCGAAGCTTTGGAATTAACGTATTATTTACAAATTCGGTTAATGCTTCACCCGTCAAACCATCCATTGGTCCAGCCCACGTATCCCATTGCAATTCTAGTGGTAGAGTGGGTTTATACGTATTACTTCGAAGCGCCAATATTTTATCTCCATCATTTAAAATTTTCAAAAAGATTAGCCAAACTAATTGTGATAGACGTTGCGCATCACCATCAACTCCAACGTCTTGACGCATGATATCCTGTATAGATTTTATGGTTGTGGGTGAAAACATATTTATTGAATCGAATACATGTAATCTAATACGTCATTCGTCATTTGCATATACCCATCTTTTCCACCAAATAAAGAAACTATTTCCATATCGCTACCGATAGATTTAAACGGTTCAATTGCGAGTATTCTTATATCTTCTAAATCTTTATATCCCGCGTCTGCATATTTTGTAATGAGTGCATCAACCACTTCTTTTGCTTTTCCACTATATTTATTTAAATAATTACTTCGTCTTACTAATTCAGCTCTAGCATTTTTTTTCATCATTTTTTTATCGTAAGCGACATGCATAATAAGATCAAATAAATCAAATTCTGCCCCTACTTGTTGTTGTAATTCTTCAAGTGGGATACCTGTATTATTTATTTCATCAATAATTGCCTGCCTTCTCTCTGCCTCCTGCCATGCAGTAAAGAAACTCTCAAGGGTTGGATAATGAGATCGAATATTTTTCTTAGTAAAATCCTGTAAAGATTCAGTAATTAGCTTGCCATCATGACCTAGATATTGCACTTTTTCTTTTAGTACAGCATATGGAACACTACTAATTTTATATACTGGAGGACGTTCTCTAATTTGTGATGTTATATCAACAGTATTTGCAATTTTATACAGCAATTCATCTTCTATGGCTTTAGTTTCTATGGAAACATCTACAGTATCCTGAGTTTGTAGAACTTCCTGTATATCCTCTTGTTCACCTGTTTCCATAATTCTCTCCGCGAAACCATCAAAACTTGGATCAGCAAAAAGCTTTGTCGCACCTTGAAAATCAAGAATACTAAACCAAGCTTTATCATGGTCTTCACGAACTCGCGTCCCTCTACCAATAATTTGCTTGAATTCAGTCATATTTTCAATCGGACTATCTAGAACTATTATTTTGCAGGTCTGAGCATCAACACCAGTTGTCATAAGTTTCGATGTGGTCACTATAACCGGATATCTTGTCTCAGGATCTATAAACGGATCCAACTGTTTTTTCCCCTCTTCATCATCTCCTGTTATTCTCACAACATATTTAGTATTATCAATTGCTAATTTTCCGGCAGCATTGACTAAGGCACTTCGCATTCGTTCTGCATGAGAGACCCTTCGACAAAAAACGATTGTTTTAGCATATATATCTCCAATTGCTTCCATATACTCTATAATCTTTTTCGCAACCAATTGGTCACGTTGTGGAAAAACGACCTTAACGTTTATATCTGATAAATCATATATTTTATCTGGAACATTGTTACCCTCATCATCAACAGTTCCTGCACTTGGCCTCCACCCTGCTACATCATTATCTAAAATAATGCGTAACACTTTATAAGGAGCAAGGAATCCATCATCTATTCCTTGCTTCAACGAATAGGTATAAATTGGATCGCCGAAATAATTTGAAGAACTTACATCTTTTGTTTCTTTTGGTGTTGCTGTCATACCAATTTGTGTAGCATTTTTAAAATATTGCAAAATCTCATGCCATTCACTATCTTCGTCCGCACTACCTCTATGACATTCGTCAACAATGATGAGATCAAAAAAGTCTTTTGGTAGTTTCTTATATAATTTTTCTTCTTCTGTAACACCAGCCATAGCCTGGTAGAGAGAAAGAAATATTTCATAAGACTGCAATTTACCTAAATCTGAAAAGTCTTGTCTAGAAATTTTAGTAAGCACATCACCGAAGTGTTGATAATCATTTACGCGTGCCTGATCTACAAGGATATTTCTATCAGCTAGTACAAGTATGCGTTTTGCTGCTCGTGATTTCCATAAACGCCAAATAATTTGTCCAGCTGTATATGTTTTACCTGTACCTGTAGCCATTACTAGAAGTAATCGTTTAACACCACTTGCTACGGCTTCAATTGTTCTATTAATTGCTATGCGTTGGAAATATCTAGGTTGTTTTCGTTCATCATCAGAATAATATTTGCTATCAATAATTGAATACACGTCAGAATTTTCGTCAGTTATCCCTTTCCACTGTAAATACCAAGAATGCATTTGAAGTGGAGCTGGAAAATTTTGTGGTTCTAAGAGTGTTTCAGTTTTACCAGAAATTCCTGTCTTATCATGAAAAAGAAATTTATGACCATTTGATGAAAAAACAAATGGGACATCAAGAGATTCAGCATAACCTAATGCTTGCTGCATTCCTTTTTCCGGTTCACAATTCTCTTCTTTTGCTTCAACAATTGCCAAAGGAAAATTTGGCTGATATTCAAGTAAAAAATCTACTTTTTTACGATCACCTCGACGCCATGTATTACCACCAAGATGAATTCTACCTTTCGTATATGAAAACTCTTCCTTAATTTGATGATCTTGCCACCCAGCATTTACTATTTGTGGCCGAATCAATCTACTTCGTGTTTCTTGTTCATTCATCATATGTATAATTTAAATTTGCAGATTTTTATCTTCAGCTCCAAAGTTCATTTACACTTTTTGCATTTATGATTTTTTCATACGTTGTAAATCGAGGACCTTGTGGTGCTTCACCTTTTTTCTTTTTATCCAATGGAATAGGAGAAATTTTTTTCTTATTTTTTAAATATAAAATATATTTACCCGTGTCTTTATATGGTTCTATTCTATCTACTTCTGCAATATTACTTATAGAAGCAATTGGTAATTTTTCATAAATTGCTAGATATTTAATTTTCTCTCTTGCTTGTTGTGATAAACGTATTGCCCACCAAGCATTGTTTTCAACATATGCATGCTGAAACCCTTCTGGAAATGCTGCACAAACTACTGTGTCAAATTCAGAACGTTGAAATGATTCTCTTACAGGTTCTTCTTCATCTTCCAAAACTGAGACTTCATCTCGCATCGGTTCATAGTAATACATCAGTTCATTTTCGTGACGATAGCGTTGTAGTAGAACTGTGTCAGGCTTTGATTTAAAAATATTTAATCCTAAATTCAGATCAGCTTCTATTTCATTTATAGCAACAACAATCTTCATTTGTGATTTCTCAGTAACATATATCATTAGCTCATCGATATTAGAGAATGTTGTCAATGAAAATTTATCTTGTATTCTTTTTTGAATAGATGCATCAGCTTTAATTACTTCTAATAACTTATTTCGTATTTGTGCAGGAGAAGATATCATTGTCGCGTAAAAACGAGCCAACTGTTCTGTAATATGACCATAGACATCATGAGAGCTTAATTCATTTTCTACAAAATATAATGTAGGCGATTTAATATCAAAAAAATCTAGTAAGTATCCATCAGGTATACCGGAAAGATATGAATCTTTCTGACCGAATTTTCTTTTTATGTCTATGTAAATAGCATCCACACCAAACAAATGTTCCGCCTGCTCAATAACGGCTTCTTCAAACTCTTTTTCTGAGTCAAAATCATACAAAGAATATTTCTTATTTAGGCCGAGAATATTCGCCATATGTTCAAATTATACTCTCCCCACGCATAAATTACGATCGGATGTGTGGTGGCTCACGCCTCGCAAAAAATATTTATCTTTTCTTTCTTTTCGTTTTCCCTATATTTCCACCTCGGAGGTGAAAACCTATTTCCAAAAATTGGCAAATTCTTCTCAAATTTAGCCTCGTTTTTCACTACCACCTCGGAGGTGGAATTAGGTTGTTGGATTTTGGACAGTTTTCTCAAGAATGGTATGAATTCGTAATAACTGATTAGATGGGATTGTTTGATGTTTTTTTATATTTTGTACAGTTTCGAGAAGCCACTTTGTACCGATAACATGCACACCATCTAGTGGCTTTTTACCAAAATGAATGGATACAAATTTATTGGAAAAAACTAGCAGAGGTTCTACAGTTATCTCATTCACGCCATTATCCTTTAAATACTTGCTCACATCTCTTGCCTCTCCTTTTGCCTGCCAGAGGAAATTATGCTCAAATCTTTTCCCGTACCGTAGCAACTGTATTCCGTCATACGAAATTCTGCCTTTATGGCTCTTAACTTCAACTACAAATATGCCATTTGGTCCAACTATCACAAAATCTGTATTTGATTGTTTTCCAGGTAAGATTACATTTTCATAAATTGTATAGTCATCCGGAAGTTTTTGTAGGATATTTTCCACAGACTGTTCCCCCAATAATCCGTTATTAAAATCCAGTTGTAAGAGTAGTTCTTTATTTATTTTTTTATGTAGTGCTAGATAAGTAGCTATCAATAAGGTAGCAAAAAAATATTTTGTAAGATTACTCGAGTCAATTTTCCAAAGAAATATAAAAAATGTTATGTCAGCTATGAGAAGTACATAAATCAAAAATCCACTAAGCATTGAATGCTCTGAACGCTGCTCTATTAAGTAAGTATCTTTCCCAAAAAGCTTAGCCATATTAAGATAATATATTTTTTGAAAGTGCATACGCTATGCCTACGAGAGCAAGAGTATACAACTGAGTCATAAATGGTATCCAAAATATCTGTAGAAATATTGCAATGAGAATTAATGCGAAAATAACAATTCGTAGTGATCCTGATGCTCTAGAAATAGTTACTCCAGTAGAAAACGTTTTTGATGTGACATGTGCAACATAAAAGCAAAGAAGTACTATTGTTGCAGCTTGAGTAAAGTATGGAATGAAAATAAGTGGAGTAGGTATATTTGCAAACAAGGTAAGCAATAAAAATCTTTCAGGTCCTTTACTAAGGAATAATTCTTCCCGAACTGTATCAATCAGGGTTCCTATAATTGATTTCTGAGCAGGCATATCATTTAGTATATGCAATAACGTACGTCGTATCTATATCCACCTCGGAGGTGGAAATCCATTTCTAGAAATCACAAAATTCACCTCAATTTTAGCCTCGTTTTTCACTACCACCTCGAAGGTGGAAGTTATTGCGTGATATTTTGAGTAGTTTTCCTCAGTATATTATTAATTTTCTCAATTTGATATGTTTGTAATACATGATTATTTTCAGTATTTTGTATCACTCCCAAAAGTTTCGATGCATTTGAAACGATGACACCATCGACCTTAAATTTTCCGAATTGCACAAATGCTAATGCATTTGGAAAAACTATAATAGGATGTACATATGGTATTCCAGATTGACTCGACATTAGAAATTCATGCAACTCCCAAGCTTGAGTTTTAATATCATGTATAAAATTATGTTCAAATCTTTTTGGGTATTTTTGTAGTTGATCTCCTATTTTTGAAATATATCCGCTGTAATTTTTTACTTCTATTGCAAATAAACCTGATGGCCCAAGTACAACAGCATCAATATTCCTTCTTTTATCTAGAAGCATTACATTTGTATATACGATATATGTCTCTGGCAGTCTTTTCAAAATTGATAATACTTTAAGCTCCCCACGAAGACCTTTTCGATATCGGTTAGTCATCCAATAATAGTTTTCAATCGGTTTTTTTAATGCGATAAAAAGAGCAAAAAATAATACATCGCCAAGAAGGACAATCCAAGGTTTCTGCGGAAAGAAATATATATATACAGAAATACTGTGATAATAATTAATAAGAATAAGACTGACAAATAAAATAAACCGTTTGACTCATTTTCAGTAATCTGATGTTTTAGATACGTGTCTTCTCCGATTATTCTCGCCATACTAAAACTATACTCTCCCAGCGGGCAAATTACGATCGGATGTGTGGTATTTCACGCCTCGCAAAAAATATTTATCTTTTTCCTCTTTTCCTCTCCCCTATATTTCCACGTCGGAGGTGGAACCCTGTTTCCTAAAATTGAAAAATTCCCCTCAAATTTAGCCTCGTTTTTCACTACCACCTCGGAGGTGGAAGATTATTGTTAATCTTTGAAAATATCATCACCTCTAAATATCCCAACCCACCATGGAAGATAATAATACGTCGTGTGTATAAACCCATCTTTATATCGAAGGATCCGTATTCGGTATCGCTTATACTTTGGAATCCAAAACAGGCCTATCCGAGTATGACCTTCTATGTATCTCATATTTACATTGTACTCTTTGTTTCGCGCCTCTTTTCTACCATCTGGGAGGTGGAAAGGTTTTTAATATTTGAATATATCGTCTCCTTTTAATTGTGGAGGGCGGATGGTGAGCATGGCGGTTTTATTCCAGGTGATATCTGTCTGAACCGTGTTATCTCTGGCAACGGAGAAAACCAGATCTCCTCCCCATGCATGCATGACATCACGTGTATGGGGAATAAATAGCCAAGGCTCATCAGCTTGTCCTTCCCCTGTTACTTTTCCTCTACCGCGTTTATTTGCATGAATTAATTTGTTGCTGTTCAAGAGTTTGACGAGACCTTTTGCATAGGAGGGTTCATATGCCACATTATCTTCCACATGCATATGAAACATGTCTGATGATTCCTCATACTTCACAGTAACGCCTATTTGTATTGGACCATCTGTTTGTTTTTCGGCACAGTTATTCAAAAATTCCTGAAGCATTTCTATAAATACCCATTTATCTGCGAGCAGTTCACATCCGGGGGTCGCTTGAACAGCAAATTCAGCGGTAAACGTGGCAGGAAATTGTATCTCGGAAGACAGCGATCTTCCGATATCATTTGTCTCTATTCTCGCCATAGTGTAAATCCAGATTTAGATTGATTTACCGGCACTATGGTAGCACGTTCGTGCAAAAAAGACGAATCAGTGGGGAAATACTATTACTTTCGTTTCCCAAAACAGCCCATGTGCCAGAGGGCAAAGAGCTGTAAAAGCATAGAAACAAAGAGGATAGGAATACTGTATTCATGAAGCAGATGAAACAGCACTCCGGGAAAAATAGTGGCTACTATCCCCGTCCCGACGGTTGCCCCACACATCGCAGCACTGATGCCGCATACCTGCAGCGCAGATAATCCGATAACGCTCGCAAGCACACCGAGTATAGATGTATGAGTCGCACGCGCGAGAATAAATTTATCTTTTGTGCCACGAGCCACGCATGTCATAGTTAGTGCAAACAACAACACAAACGGTATGGCTATAAACGCATATGGACTTCCCAATACTTCCCGTGGAATCATAAGTGCGCCCGCCACAAGGGACAGTGCAAATACAATCGCGCAACCTTTTGTTTTTAATCGATGAATCATGTGTATATCCAGTATATCGGTATATGAGCTATCTTCACATACTCTGATATCCGGTGACGTTATCTTTATTCAGTAAAAAAGTTTCCAAACATGCAATGGCATCGGCAGCATACACCACCGGATTGTTTTTTATCTGCTCAACAATTGTACCCAAAGATACAATCTGTACACCGCGGGATGCCGGCATCGAATTCGTATTTTCTACAAGTAAGACCATCGGGTTTGGTGTTATAGGAACGGGTACACCATTTATACGAAACGGCGGTAAATCTCCCTGATATGCCACCTGATTTAACACAGTTTTCATCACAAATGTGGCGTCAACTATTTGCTGTACGCTTGCTGTTACATCCGCTTCCCCCATATGGTCACCGTCCCAATATTTTGTTTCGATTACATACAGTCCCGTCGGACCAATCACAATATGATCTATACACATGGAGGAAACCCATTCGTTTGCTTCTTTGTTATGAAGCGGTTTAAAAAACTTTCGTGAATAATCATTAATCACCACAACATCATCAGGTAAAATGGACAACACCTGGATAGCCTTCTCTTCACTTTCTGCATCTCGCAGAAGCAGTGTGTTTTGTTGAATAGTTTTTTGTACCCATTGCAGCTGGGCCGTATATTCCAGTGTCATTTTCTCCACCCAGCTCTCTGTATTATTTTTTTTATCTTCCAGCTCACGCCCTAGATCTGCAATGGTAAGCTCCGTTTGTCGGAATATGCGCTTTGCTTCATTACTTATATTGTCATCCAGATATGTTTTTCTGGTACTGGCAAAATAATATCGTACCTTTTGAATAAGGTCTTTAAAAAAGTTTTCCTGTTTCTTTTGCAATTCGGGCAATTCTTTTTTAAGTCGTTCCAGTTCTTCGCTCAGTTCGATTTTTTTATCTGCAATGTGCTGTGTATATGTCTGTGTTTGCTCGGCAATCTGTGATTCAAGCGATACTATAGAGTTTGCCAGATCTACTTTTGCTTTTTCCTTTAGAGCATCGTAGTTTTCCTGATAGTGTTTTTCAAATTCCGCGATATCTGCGAGGGAAGATATTTGGTACTGTGTCCCCTGAAGAGCTGCAATTATTTTTGTAGTACTTCCTGCCTGTTCATGAATACGTGCCATACATACTTACTATACATGACACGAACAATGTTGCCCATATCGTACACCACCTCCGAGGTGGAAACAGATTCTTCAAAATTTCAAAATTCTCCTCAAATTTAGCCTCGTTTTTCACTACCACCTCGGAGGTGGAAATATAACGTAAATTTATGCCTCATCTTCATCAAGCAAAGAATGACGGATATCAGATAGCGTTTTTGCATACTCAACCTGATCCGACACAAATTCAAAGTAGCGTTCCTTTGACCCGATCATCCCTATTACTTCAGATGTATCAATCCACGTGTGAGCATCACCTATATACGCAGGAAAGGAGGTCCAAGGATACGTCAGAAGTGTTTGTATAGATATCATTCCTGCTGTTACAGGATTTAAATGAATATATCGTGATACATGTAAAAATTCGTCATCTGTATCTATATGCACGGCTTTAAAATTTCCTTGAAAAATTGGTCCGACACGTTTTCGTTTGGTATTAAAATATTTTGCATAACTGTTAAGAGCCTTAAAAAGATAGGTATGGATTCCATCATCAACATTTTGACGTACAAGCAGGTGAAAATGATTTGGCATAAGAGCATATGCAAACACGCTAACGAGTGCGCCACTTAACAATTGTTTCTGGCGCACGACAGACGCAGCGTCTTTAGGAATCGAACAATACTGGGAGAATTTAATAGGAGAAATCTTGTATTGGTAAAACTCCAAAGCAGAAATAAAATGTCTATATTCTGTAGCCGTTCGGAAAATAGAAAATCTATCCACACCTCGATTAAAGATATGATAATAAGCGCCGGTTTCAAATGGTATGTCTCGTTTTGGCATATATCTCCCACCTCGGAGGTGGAAATTTTTCAATAAATATTCATATAAAATAGCCTCGTTTTTCACTACCACCTCCGAGGTGGTAAAAATATTATATAAATCCTTTTTC
>CAYSEV010000037.1:0-13774 GCA_964430295.1 uncultured Gammaproteobacteria bacterium | reverse complement strand
CCAAAAAGTATAGCCTTACAAAAAGCTGAAAAAACATCACTGATGATTATTGCTCCTCTTTCATTGTTTGCATCTATATTTAAGCCGTTTATTTTTATGTTAAACGAGGCTGGTTTACTGGTGTTAAAAGCAATAGGTTTTAAAGCTCCAACAGGACATCAAATAGTGCATTCTGAAGAAGAAATTAAACTCATATTAGCACAGAGCGCTAATGAAGGTGCTATAGAAAAAGCAGAAGCGGAAATGGTATATAGTGTGCTTAAATTTGCGGATTTACCCGTGAAGCAAATCATGATACCAAGAACAAATATCATAGCATTTGACATACAAACTCCTATGAGCAAACTTCTCCCTATAGCTGAGAAAAATCTTCACAGCAGGTTTCCTGTCTATGACACATCTATTGATTCTATTGTTGGGTTTATCCATATAAAAGAAATATATAAACATCTTTTTTCTGATGCAAAGAGAAAAATAAAACGTACAGTAGATCAGACAAAAATATCCAGCACGAAACTGTTGAGAAAAATCATTCAGGTACCAGAATCAAGACGTATCGATGACGTTTTACTGGATATGAGGAAAAATAGAATTCATATAGCCATCGTAAAAGATGAGTATGGCGGAACGGCTGGAGTAGTAACCCTGGAAGATATTATTGAGAGCCTTGTGGGAGAAATACAGGACGAGTTTGAAACACCATATAAAGAAATCCAGAAACAACCAAACGGTACATATCTGGTTGATGGCCTTGCTTCAATAGATAGTGTGCAGCTAAAATTTAAGCTTCCACTTCAGGGAAATGAATATACTACTATCGGTGGACTTATATATGGACAGCTGGGACATACTCCTGTGTTAGGTGAGTCCATCAATATAGGTGATACAACTTTCGAGGTTACCAAAGTTGAACAAAACAGAATTACTCAGATAGTAGTCAAGAAAAAATAATACTCCACTGTTAATCCCCTCTTCATGTACGATTCTGTACAGTGTGATCATATGAATACAAAAACCGTTCTATCTCAGGGATTTGCATCCCGTAGTGTACTGATGTTAACGTCCATAGCCCTAAGTTCTATAGCACTTGGGCTTACACTCTATAAAGCAGGTCCAATGGCAAAAATATTTGCGGCAATGCCCACAGATAAATGTATCGTCACGATATCTGGTGTCCAGTATGATCTGACAGCACTTGGAACGATGCATTCCGGACCACAGGGAACTACCCTAACCGGACCGGCAGGATTTTTTCAGTGCGGTACTGATATGACAGCTGTGTATCAAGGTCAACATGGTAATAACGTGTCAAGATTAGCTCCCTACGTATATACACCTCCTGTAACAACGACGCCTACTCCCACGCCGATTATAACGGGGACGACAAGCCCAGCACCGACACCAAGTGTTAGTCCGACCCTTGGCGCGACACCAACTGCAACGCCATCTCCAAAGCCAACCATACACGTAGAAGACTATGACGATATAAACGAATTAGAAGTCACGCGCGAAGAAAAACACAAGACAGATGAAGAAACTCATGCGCTACATGATTCAAAAGAAGAGAAACATTCCGATGATGACGATTCAATAAAAAATGAATCCAGACACTCCACTGGGCGAAGTGAGAGTCATTCTGAATCAAGGAAACACAAGTAACGATGCGAAATCTACCAACTAAATCCTGAATTGGGAGGCTTTAGAAAACCACCGGACATGTGCAAAAACATATGTCCGGTGAAACCGTAAGTGTAGATACTTATGTATGCTCCATCAATTCCAGAATAATACGAGAGGTTTTATAATTTCTCATGGTAACATCTTTATAGATTTTTTTACCGATTATTTTAGAAAATTTACTTTTAGTGAGGCCTTCCATTTTTGTGGACATATAGACAACTCCAACGCCTATTTTCATAGAATCAACACCCTCCTTTATTTCTACTTCTTTTTCCACATCTTTTTCTGTTACGGGTTCTTTTACAAAAAGAATATAACTCCGCAAATCATTTTCTCGTTTCCAATCATCCGGCACTTCTTGAATTATTTTTTTCATTTCCTTATACGACCGAACAACGACCCTCGATTCGTAGTGAAATGCCTTTGACAGGAATGACTCTATGTGCGAAGTAATTTTTTCCTTATCCTGTATATCCGATTCAACTATCACGTTTCCAGATTGAATAAATGTAGTGACATTTGTATATCCCGCTTTTTCAAATACAGACTTGAGATCTGCCATTTTGATAATATTATTCCCCCCGACATTGATTCCCCGAAGTAGTACAACGTATTTCATATGTATAGTGTACCAAGTTTCTAATGCGAATTGAACTGATCCGATTCCACCTGTGGCATCTTGAGAAACGGTAATTATGTTTCACGTTGATCACAGTAATATGCGATACCATCGCGTAAACATATTGCTAATCCTTTTTTAGCATTGTCATAGAATGCAGTGAACCGCTGATCATCAACATACATCTGCCCTAATGATCTGTACATGGATAACGGGCAATCATAAAAAATCTCTATACTCTTATGATGCTTTCCTACTAACGACTGAAATTGTTTGCTGTCATAGCCAAACTTCATCGCATCTGCTAATTGTTTTGTTAGCTCCCCTGTTTGTTCTTTTATCCGCAGATAATCTTCTTTCGTCCAATCCTTTGTCCTTTTCTGTGATTGTTTGTATGCTTCTGTATTCCTCCAACGCTCTTCTACTTCTTTCTTATATTTGTCTATATAGTCATTTGAAAAAACTGAAAATATCTTTTTCATTTGTGTACCTCCTTTCTTAGATTTTTGTGTTTGTTCAATAGTTTGTATTAATGCTTCTATACGCTGCTTCTTCAACAAAAGCAGCGTCTTCTGATCTTCAAGTGCTTGCTGTATATCGTACAATGGTGATTCCATCATGCGCCCAATATCATCCAGAGAAAATTCCAGTTCCTTAAAAAAAAGTATTTGTTTCAGTTTATTGCTATCAGCATCACTATACTGACGATATCCATTTGCAAGCATACGAGACGGAACAAGTAATCCGATCTGATCATAATAATGAAGAGTTCGAACACTAATACCAGCCAGGGATGCTAATTGTTGAATAGAGTACTGCACGTCTAGCAGTATAAACTATGACATTGCGTTAGAGTCAAATATTGATTTTAATATTCTCGTCTTCACCATAACGCCTAAGACGGGTATACTCATTGATATGGTTATACTATTTACTATCATAGGTATTGTATGTGTTGTATGGATAATCGGATGGTATATTTCCAATGATATGTCCGTATCAACGAAAACAATATCATCATATAAAAATGTACTTGTTATCTATCCACATCCTGACGATGAGACACTCGCATCTGGGGGTATAATAAAAAATTTTATCGATCAGGGAAGCAAAACCACACTCATCGTGCTTACACAAGGTGAGAAAGGAAATGACGATGCGCATTTGGATATATCACTTAAACAAATAAGAAAATATGAACTGGAACGAGCCTCCGCTTTTTTAGGAATCAAACGAGTTATTTTGGAGGACTTTGGAGATGGTGAACTATGTAAAAAGAAGACTGAACTAACGATGTATATAAAAAATAAGCTTACAGAAATTAAACCTGACTGCATACTCACATATGATCTAGCAGGATTATACGGGCATGAAGATCATATAGTAACTTCCGAAATTATTACCAGTCTGATTAAAAAACAGTTTCCTTCAGTTACCCTCATGTATGCATCTCTTCCGAAACGTACATTATCGCTTATAACACTACCCGAACATATGGCGAAAGATCCTGCATATGCAAAAAGAAGGGTAACACCAAACATGAAAGTTTATATCGGTGGGAATATATATTTCCGTATACAAGCGCTTTACTCGTATACAAGTCAATTGTATTCATTTAGAAAGTCTTTTCCTGTTTCATGGATTCCACTCTGGTATTACTATTCAATGCAGATATTTGAGTACTACCATATTGCTCACTAATATGAGCAATGATACTTCCATGATACAATGTGACCATGCTGGTAGATAACGTCCATATAACTATAAAAGCCGGAAAGGGTGGTAACGGCTCAGCGCATTTGCTTCGTAACGGACAAACCGCAAAAGGAGGCCCAGATGGAGGTCATGGTGGGAACGGTGGAGATATTTATGTATGCGGCTCACATAATCTTACTGACCTTTCTGATTTCCAGTTTAAAAAAATCATAGAGGCTGAAAACGGTACTGACGGTGCAGGCCAGAAAAAATTCGGAAGAAATGGACAAGATGTAACATTTTATCTGCCACTGGGCACGAGAATAACAGATGTGGCAACAGGAAAAACACTTGAAATCGTTGATGAAATCACAAAATTTAAAATAGCTCAGGGTGGCAAAGGAGGACGGGGAAATGTTGCTTTTAAATCCCCTACAAATCAAACACCCACGTATGCAGAGAAGGGACAAACGGGTGATGAACGAAATCTATATCTGGAGTTAAGACTTATAGCTCATATAGGACTTATCGGCCTTCCAAATGCAGGCAAAAGCAGTATTCTCTCAAAACTTACAAATGCAAAACCGGCAATCGGAGCATACCCGTTTACAACACTTGAACCGAATATTGGTATGTTTGGAACATATGCAATTGCCGACATACCGGGATTAATACAAGGGGCTTCAACAGGTAAGGGACTGGGTATTGGATTTTTGAAACATATTGAAAAGACAAATATACTGTTGCACTGTATAGATGTCACGACAACAACACCCAAAAAGGTATACGATATCATCCGTAAGGAGCTCGAACGATTTGATGTTGGATTGATAAAAAAGCCTGAATATATATTACTCACAAAAACTGACGCGGCGGATGAGAAACTTGTTAAGAAGACAAAAACGTTTTTTGAGAAATCAGGCCACAAGGTATTTGTTTCCTCCATCTATGATAAACCTAGTTTAGATTCACTCAAAAACACCCTCAAACAACTCCTCAACGAGAGCACATAAATTTCATCGTTTTCTTATATGCTCACCTATTATCAGACTTTTCTATTGCCGTTTTTGCGAACATCACGATATACACTCCCTAGAGATATCGCACGAGCGTACTTTATTTCATTTGAAGACGCATTATGGAACCTGCTTACCGGCCGAGGGCTGCCAAAAAAATCTGTCATTCTAGTTCCTGACTTCTATTGTATGGATGTTGTCGAAAATATAAAACAGCATGGATATACCCCTGTGTTTTATCCTTTAGATAATCATTTTCAAATAAAAAAAACCGATTTTGAAAAACTACGAAAAAAATATTCTCCGGCAGTAATTATTTTTTTCCATGCATGCGGAATACAGCAAAAAATTTTGAATAACTATGAGTATATACAACGATTAGCACAACACACTCTTATTATAGAAGATGCCGTACAACGACTAGTTAACCCTGAAAAAATCAGGATTTTGCATCCAAACCATGTGATTATAGATAGTTTAAGAAAAACAAGCCCACTTCATGGAAGCTTCATATACGGAAACGCCGGAACGATTATATCCATACCCCATCCTATAAAGCCGGAATACGTATACCAACTAAAAACCACAATTCTTTTCGTATTTTTCCGACTCGTCTTTATAACAGGTGTACTACTGAAATCTAATAGCATTATTAGATACGCACATAAGGTTATTCTTCAAGCACATGATGATACTATCGGAGACAGTATCGTAGGTCATAACGGCGTATGGTATGTGCCCTTGATTCATTCATACTTTAATTTTCCACTCGTTGAATCTCTTAAGAAGAAACAGGTTATTCAGTATTCACATCTCTTAAAAGATATAAATAAGTATAACAGGCATATATATGCCATACATATTCCTGAAAAAGACTATTCGCTCCTTCATGTGTTTCCGGTCGGATATCATATTCGCAATACATTTACTGAGAACACGATTAATTCATGTTTACACCGTGCCGGATATCCTGTTTGGACTAAATTTCCTGATTGCCCATGGAGTAAGAAAAGAGCAGTATTATTTCTCCCACTGGGCTTTCATGTGGAGTATAATGAGATCAAAGATATCTGTAGTGTAATTACCCATATATGAAAAAAATATTTCAAAATAAGGAAGCCAGAATACCATTTACACAAGAAGGATACGATCAATTGATAGCGGATAAAATAAAATTAACCAACGAAAGACCTGAGGCGGTAGAACATTTACGAAAAGCGAGAGAGATGGGAGATCTGAGTGAGAATGGGTATTACAAAGCATCACGACAAAGACTATCTTTTTTAGATGGACAATTACGACGTATTGAGCGATTAGTAAAACTTGCAAAAATTGTGGAATCAAAGCATATGGGTGTTGTGGACATAGGAAGTACTGTAACCATACAAGATGAAACGAACACATATACCTATACAATAGTAGGAGGATATGAATCTGATCCCACAAAAAAAACAATTTCTTATATGTCTCCGATAGGTAAATCACTTATGGGTAAAAAAGTTCAGGATTCTGCAACTGTTCACGCACCGGCTGGCATAAAACTATTCAAAATAATTGATATTACTTCATGATTACCCGCGCTCGTCATGCACATATAGATGCAATAAAAGCTTTTGCAACCATTGTTGTCATGATGACACACGTCCTAGCGTATCATTTAGGAGAATACTCCACTTGGTTTCTTTGGAATTATTCTCATTTTGTTGTTGTTGGCCTCATTTTTTGTTCAGCATACTTATATGCTGATTCACATCCGGTTGAGCACACAAGAGTTTCAGTACGTTGGTTTTTAAAACGATTCACCAGACTATATATTCCATACCTTATATATCTTATTACTCATGCTTTTCTTATGAATATATTTCCAACATCCTTTACAGGATACGGATGGCAAAAAACTGTTCGTTTTTTTATTCAAAACCTGACATTAACAGGTGGGGTTGACTTCGGATGGTTGCCTGTATTGTTCATACAGCTTGCGCTATTCTCTCCTTTGCTACTTCGCATTGCACGCAGTAACACTTACAGGAATATATATATTTTATTCATCGGTGTATTTATTTGTATATCGACAGTGTTTCGAATACCGACTCAGTACTCAAGATTAATAGCTTGGCTACCATGGTCAGCTATTACATGTATGGGATTCCTATTTAGTGATGCAGAAAAACGCAATGAATTATTTACTTATAGGTTCCTCCAAAAGGTCACCATATGTATTGCAGGTGTTTGGATGATATTTCGGTTGCTTCTTGAATATCTTAAAATGCCAACATCATTTGATATGCACAAATATCCACCGGACATATCATATCTTTCGTATGGAGCTTTATTCACAGCTATATGTTTACTTATTCTTCACAGATATGCGATAAAACATTATGTACTCAAACGAGTTATCACATACATAAGCAAGCATTCATATCAGTTGTTTTTTATTCATTTTATTTATCTTGATCTTGTTATGACACGATTCCGATCCGGATGGATTACTGAAGCGTTCATTGTTATTGGTAGTACTATCTTCACTTCTTTTTTCATCAATACAATAACACTACGATTGAGAAAGCCTAATAATATCTCCTGATACATATTCAACAAGTTCTTCTTTTACAAGTGCAGATAACTGATTTTCTATAAAATCCTCCGATTTATTATATGAAATGACGAACATATCTATTAATTGTTTTTTTGTATATTGTCTATCACGCAATACATCTATAATACGTCCGCGCATAAATCGATTTGTATCTTTAAATGCGATAACTGATGGTGAAGCGGTAATTTTTTTTGATATTCTATTAACTATAGTAGGCATAACGAGTGAACCATAATCCATAAGTGCCTGATGCCATTCCCATGATTTCCCATGTGGAACCAGTGAATCTGCTGTTTGTTGAATAATCTTTTCTGATTGAGGGGTATCATCAAAAAAATAATGAACTATAATGCGACGCACATTTGTATCTACCATTGCAACATCTCGTTTCCACGCAAATACCTGTATAGCTCTGGCCGTGTATAATCCTATACCTGGCAATTCTAATAATTCTTTCTCTGTCTTTGGAAATTCTCCTGCATATTTTTTTTGAAGTATCTGAACAAGTTGACGTAAGTATTTTGCCCTACGGTTATATCCCAATCCTTTCCATACCTGCAATACAGCTGCCAGAGGACTCGATGCCAATACGGTTATATTTGGAAATATACGAAGGAATTCATTATACTTTAACAATACTCTCGGTACCTGTGTTTGCTGTAGCATGATTTCTGATACCAGGATACGGTACGGGTCATGTGTATGCCTCCAGGGAAGATCTCTTTTATTAGTTCTCCACCAAGAAAATATCTTCTTGTGAAAAGCAGATATATTTTTTTCTGATATATTCACAAGCATAAGTATACCAAAACACCGCTATACAGCGGTGTTTTTCATTTTATTTAATTTGCTAATTATGGAGTAGGTGTAGGTGAGGCTGTTCCACTCACTACTGGTGGTAGTGAATAGTTCTTTACCTGTGTTACATCAGTAACTGTATTATTTGTTCTATTCCAAAGACCTTTTACCCGTACCCGATTGCCTACCTTTATATCTGATTGCGATATTGTTTCATTTTTCCTATTTGTATACTTCGTTGATGAAGTGACGGTAACGGTTTGATTTGATCGCTTTTCACTGACTGTTGTCATAACCCAGCCTGAACCTGTCACGGATACAATTTCTCCAACAAATACGCCAAAACGTTTTTGTATAGACACATCACGAATGACACACGCTTCTATTGTCGTTTTGTTTTCGTCTGTAAATTTTCCTGCGACATTCACTGTATCCCCTACGGTGAATTCAGACATCGAGGAAGATCCCCAGAAACGGCGACGATATTGAGTTGTACATTTTTCAAATGTGCCAGTTAGTACTGTATATGATTTTCCATCTTTTTCTACGGTAAGTGTTGTACCATTTATTGCTGTTAATTTTCCTTGACCAAATGATACTCTCCCTTTAAAGAGAGATTTTACTGCTGCTACTTTTGAGGCAATTTTTTCACGAATATCTTCTCTAAACTCTTTTTTCTCTTGCATCAAGTCTTTACGAGCTTCAATAACATCTTTTCGAGCTTCGCGAATAGTCACTGCATACACAGTAGGTGTATGTACCATTACTGCCAATATTGCTATTAATCCAAACAATTGTATAGTCTTTTTCATAAAATTCCCTTTCTGTATATATATACTACGCATGAGATACGTAAAAAGTTTCATTCTGTTACTTCATATGTAACAAGTATCTCTTTTTCTGCTACTTTTCCATCTGCATCTACTGCTGTCACAATAATAGAATTTTCCCCTTCGTCAAGCTGAACAGTTAGAGAAAAATTACCATTCATATCTGCAATTCCTTCTGCTTCATTTGCAAATACTTCTGCTTTTGGTGATGTTTTTCCTTTTACTGTCGTTTTTTGTGTACCAGTAACAGTACCGCTTGCAGGGGCGCTGATGGAAAGAGAAATTTCCTTAACTTCTGCTACAGTTTCAATTGGAGAATTCGGCATTGAGGAAGAATCAGTAGGCTTAACATTCTGATTATCGGCTGCTCCACTTGTTTCACGTTGTATTTCTTCCACATTCTTATCCGACATAGTCGATGATTTCTTTTTCGTCACAACAACAGCGACTGCACCAAACACAATTATCAATACCAATAAAGCAATTGCCAGATTTTTTGACATATATCCTCCTCTAGTGATCTATATTGTTACAGGATTAAGAATATTTATCAAGTTCTTTCAGTTTTTTCCGTATGATGATACGTTTCTTCCTTGTAATGAGGATACTTAAAACAAGTAGCAGTATAACGAACACACACATATACAAAAGATGCTGCGGTATTTCTTCCCAAAACGTAGTGAGAGCTTCCTGCCAGAATTCTGAAATAATCTCCGGATCCTGTGAGAATAATTCAAATAAATCAAACGCTCGTTTTGATAAGAGATCCGAAATGATCAGTATTCCCACATATACGCCAACAATGCTTATTCCGATAATACTAATAATAAAACTACGTATCCATACAGAGATGCCTGCCCGCTCATATCTGACAACGTTATTCATAACATGTTTTGTAACATCAATTTGTTTCATAGTGAATACCGTTTTTTAAATTCCGCTTTTGCTCTTCTCAGGTTCGTTCTGACCGTATTTATCGGCAACTTCATATTCTTTGCTATTTCTTCATATGACTGATCTTCAAAATAATACTTTGATAATATCATGGAATATTTCTTTTCTAGAGATTTTACTATATCTCTCACTCTTTGTTGTTGGTCCTGACGAATATATTGTTCAAAAAAAGATTCATCGTCCTCTACATCAAAGACAGCCTCCAATGATATCGTATGTTTGCGTTTCCTTAAGAGGGAAAATGCGGCATTTTTTGCGATTTCAAATAGAAATGTAGAAAATTTTTTTTGTGGATCTATGGTATCTATAATCTGGTATATTTTTACTAAAGACTCCTGAACAACATCTAGTGAAGCAGATTCATCCTTAATAATACGCATCACAAATCTATACAGTCCCTGCTGATAACGTTTGACCAACTCCTCATATGCACTAATATCGCCCTGTTGGATTGATAGTATAAGCTCTTCATCAGATTTAGGTTTCATTATATTCGCATATTATAGTACAATATATTTATGAAGTCAGGAATTGTTGCTATTATTGGGCGGCCAAATGTAGGTAAATCAACGCTATTAAACCACATACTTGGACATAAAGTATCAATCACTTCTCCTAAACCTCAAACTACTCGATTTAATCTAGAGGCAATCTATGAAGACGAACGAGGGCAACTTTTATTTATAGATACTCCTGGCATATTTGGAAAAGTAAATGATGCCGTGGGTAAACGAATAAATAATCGGGCAGAGGAATCACTGGAAGGTGAGGTGCATGTAGTCGTTTACATGATTGACCATACACGTGAGCGTGATTTCGAAGAAAACAAAGTATTAGGTATTGTACGAAAAAGTAAAGCAAAGAAAATACTTGTCATCAATAAAATTGATGTAAAATCCCCTACCCATAGAATTCAATACACATTTATGGAGGAAGAATTTGATACTGTCGTTGAAATTTCCGCACTGGAGCACAAAAATATACCGACACTTCTTGATGCTATTTTTTCCTATGTACCGGAAGGTGATCAGATCGTAGACACATCCACGCTTGCCCAACCCGCTTTGAACCTGGACAGTAAAACATTTATATCGGAATGTATACGGGAAAAGGCTTTTTTATTTTTACGCAAAGAAGTGCCATATTCGTTAACTGCGATTGTTGATGAAACATCTGAGAGAAAAAACGGAACGGTGTATATAAAAGCGCGTATTCTGACAAACGCTGACAGATATAAAGCTATGATTGTTGGAAAAAACGGATACATGATTAAAGAGATTAGTATGGCCGCCAGAAAAGAATTAGAGACTGCAACGAATAAAAAAGTATATCTAGAGCTGACTGTAGAAACGGACACTCACTGGACCGAATACCTAAGCTAATCGGGCTAGTGTTTCTTCTTTTCCTAAAATAATCAGAGATTCAAGAAGCGGGGGCCCAACAGTTTTACCTGTAACAGCAACCCGTAAATCCATAAAAAGATCTTTAGGCTTAATATTCAACTCAACGGCTTTTGCCCGAATTGATGATTCCATAGCATCATGTGTAAATTCAGAAGTTTTAAGAACATCAGCAAGAATCCCACACCGTGCGAAATCCTTGGGATGCTCAAACACGGCAGGCTTATCAAAGAAAAAACCCGTTAATGTTTCAAATTCGCTTAATAATTTCATACGATCACGTATAAGTGGAATTATTTTTTGAAGCAATGTTGGATCTATATGTTTTTCAGGATAAAAATTTTGAATGAGTAAAGATAATTCATCATCTGACTTCATTCGAAGATATTCACCATTCATCCATCTGAGCTTTTCAGTATCAAAAATAGGTGCCGTTGTCTGTACAGATTCGAGTGAGAACTGAGTCATCATTTCACTCACTGAAAAAATATCACGACCACCGGGAAATGACCATGCCATGGTAGCAAGATAATTTTTAATTGCCTCAGGTAAATAACCTTTTGTCTTATAGTCTGCAACCCATACAGGGTTTTTTCTTTTACTTAGTTTGCTTCGATCAGGGTTTCTTAGTACAGATACATGAGCAAAAACAGGTATATCCCAACCAAAGAACGAATATAAAAGAATATGTTTTGGCGTGGAAGGTATCCACTCTTCACCACGAATAACATGTGAAATACCCATGATGTGATCATCAACAACAACACCGAGATGATATGTTGGAAAACCATCGGATTTTAACAGTACCTGATCATCTATAAGCTTATTTTCAAAGGAAATATCACCACGAATAGCATCGTGAAATGTTGTTACACCATCATCAGGAACGTTTAATCGGATAACGTATTTTTCACCTGAGTGTGCTCTTTTTTTTGATTCTTCCGGATCCAGTGTTTTGCATAATCCATCATACATTGGAGGCTGATGATTTGCTTCCTGCTGTTTTCGCATTTCTTCAAGCCTTGGAGGGGTGCAGAAGCAGTAATAGGCATGCCCGGCGTCGATAAGTTTTTCAGCATATCCTTTATATTGAGGTAGTCGTTCTGATTGTCTATATGGAGCATATTGACCACCAATATCAGGACCCTCTGCATGAGGAATCCCAAGCCACGAAAGTGAGGATAGAATCCGTTGTTCTGATCCCTCTACAAGTCGTGTTCTGTCTGTATCTTCAATTCTGATAATAAATTCTCCACCATTTTTTTGTGCGAATACATAGTTAATAAGCGCCGTATATGCATTTCCTATATGTAAATCCTGTCCTGTGGGAGAAGGAGCAATTCTGGTACGAATATGTGTCATGATGGATTGATTCTATCACTACTGCACCGTATACTCAAAGTAGATAGAGTCATGGGTTATTGAATGGTATAATCTTTCTATATACCAAAGCATCAATAGCCATATACTCTTCTATACTGCCCATGTCACTTACAGAAACAGCATATTACACCCGAAGGTCCATTAATTGGACAATTATGGGAGTGGTTGGGTATTTCGTACTACGAATACTTTGGAGTATTGCTGTGATTGCATGGTTTATGATATTCCCGCCTCAAGCTCCACCTCCGAACCACGCATTTGGAAAGCTACCAGCTATAAAGTTCCCGGCGGTTGCATCGGGGTCTGCACAATTGTCATTTCAACTTGAAACTATTGACGGTTCATTACCAGCAGCATCATCATCTGCTAATGTCTTTTTTATGCCTAAATCCGCACCAAATCTCCTAGGCCTTAATAATGCACAGGATTTTGCCCGTGAATTGCAATTTGATCCAACACCAATTCAGGAAAATAAAAATATCTATAGATTTACAGATCCGGAGAATCCACTACGAAGATTACGATATGATATCGTTTCAAAAAATTTTATTTTACGGTATGCATTTGAACGCGATGCATCTCTATTTATTGAAAAAAACTTTTCTTCAGCTGAAGCGTTAAAGATAGAAGCATACAGTTCACTACAATCTAACAATTTGCTTCACCCTGATATTGATGATGAACATGCCTCTATCTCGTACCTGCGGTTACTCAGTGATTCACTTATACCCACAACCAGTCTTTCTCAAAGTGACGCTGTCCGTATAGATTTTTTCAGAAAACCTATAGGAGATACCCCT
>CAYSEV010000036.1:0-13791 GCA_964430295.1 uncultured Gammaproteobacteria bacterium | reverse complement strand
CAGTGATCATGTTTTTGATGTAATCTGCATGTCCTGGAGCATCAATATGAGCATAATGTCGTTTTGCTGTCTCATATTCTGAGTGATGGATATTGATGGTAACTCCACGAGCCTTTTCTTCTGGTGCATTATCAATATCTTCGTATTTCAGTGCTTTTGCAAATCCTTGCTTTGAAAGCACTTGTGTAATTGCTGAAGTAAGTGTGGTCTTTCCATGGTCAACGTGACCGATGGTTCCAATGTTCAAATGCGGTTTGCTTCGATTATATTTTGCTTGGTCAGCCATGTAGCCTCCTTACGAAAAATTATATTAAATACCAATACAGACAAATCACCTCACAATTTCATCATCTAATCATGATGACCAGTGAGATGATTCGATAACGGGTATTGTACCATCCACTACGATCCAACGCAAGAATCAGTTTGAAGAAAAATCATGCATCTCGCAGTCATCCAGCGCTAACCCCATCGGGAATATCTTTTTCAGGGATAGCTAAGACAGGAATAATATCGTTTGAATACCCGATATCAAATAACATTCCTTCTGATAGTTCACCCATCAGTTCCTTTGGAGCAAGATTGACGACAAATAATGCCTGTTTTCCTTCAATTTCTTTTGGATTCTCCCGTTCTTTTTTGAGTCCTACTACTATAGTGCGTTTGAATTCACCAAAGTTTACGGTAAGCCTCACAAGCTTATCGGAATTTTCAACATCCTCAACAGTTTCGATACGCCCGACGCGAATATCTACCTTTTCCAGATCACTACATTGGATTGTTGGTTTAACAGGAAGAAACTTCATGCAAGGTATTATACCAAACCATCAGGATCACACCCCACACTATGCATCTTTGTGAAATGGTTCAATATTTGGTTCCCCAATTAGATCGGGGATGACAACCACAAGGGTTATCCCCTGTTTGCATCAGCAGACATGCGACCTTCTTTGGCAATAATCTTTTCCTGAATATTGCGTGGAACTTCTTCATAGTGAGATGGTTCCATATAGTAGGTTGCACGACCTTTACTCATACTGCGAAGAGCTGTGGCATACCCGGACAACTCTGCAAGAGGTACGAGTGCCAAAATGACACTGACATGTCCTCGTTTTGATGTCCCTTGGATCTGTGATCGTTTTGATCCAAGATCACCGATAATATCTCCCATGTATTCGTCCGGTGTTGAAACTTCGACTTTCATGATCGGCTCAAGGAGAACCGGATTCGCTTTCTTTGCTGCAGCTTGGAAGGCCATAGATCCTGCGATCTTGAAGGCAACCTCACTGGAATCTACATCATGATACGATCCGTCGTACAGAGTCGCTTTCATATCGACTGCCGGATACCCTGCCAAAATGCCATTTTCCATTGCTTCCACGATACCTTTTTGGATAGGTGCAATAAATTCACGCGGGATTGCTCCGCCTTTGATGGCATCAACAAACTCAAATCCTTCTCCACGTGCCTTTGGTTCAAGCTTAATAAGGGCATGACCATACTGTCCTCGACCACCTGACTGCTTGATGTATTTACCTTCACCTTCAGCAGGCATTTGGATTGTTTCTTTGTACGCAACTTGTGGTGCACCAACAGTGGCTTCGACCTTAAACTCACGCTTCATGCGGTCTACCAGAATTTCCAAGTGCAGTTCACCCATTCCCCAGATAATGGTCTGGTTGGTTTCCTGATTACTTTTAATTCTAAATGTAGGATCTTCTTCTGATAATCTCTGAAGAGCGTATCCCATTTTTTCCTGGTCATTTTTTGTTTTTGGTTCGATCGCCAACGAAATAACCGGTTCCGGGAATGTGATCTTTTCCAGGATAAGTGGTTTTTCCGGATCACAAATCGTGTCACCTGTGATCGTATCTTTAAATCCGACGACGGCAACGATTTCCCCTGCGTATGCTTCTTTGATTTCCTCTCGTTGGTTAGCATGCATCAACAGAAGTCGCCCTACTCGTTCTTTGACATCTTTTGTTGAGTTATATGCATATGAACCAGAGACTAATTTACCTGAATAAATACGCACATAGGTGATTTTTCCAACATGCGGATCAATTTGAATCTTAAAGGCAATACCTGCAAATGGAGCATCTTTTCCTCTTGTATAGGAAACCGGTTCACCTGTTTTTGGATGGGTGCCTTCAACCGGTGGCAGATCCAATGGAGATGGAAGATAGTCTACAACGGCATCAAGGACCGGTTGTACGCCTTTGTTGCGAAGACTGCTTCCTGCATAAATCGGAACCAATTTGTAGGCGATAACCGCTTTTCGAAGTGCTTTTTTGAGTTCTTCAACAGTAGGCTCTTCACCGGCAAAATATTTTTCAAGAAGTGCGTCGTCCGTTTCTGCGATTTTTTCGATAAGCTCTTTGCGACTCTTTTCTACTTCTTCTTTGAGATCTTCTGGAATCACATCGGATTCTTCAAAGTGTGCACCAAGTTCATCTGAACCCCAGATAAAGGATTTTCTGGTTAATAAGTCTACTGTTCCTTTAAATGTATTTTCTCGTCCGATCGGAACGACCATGACGGCTGGATTTGCACCAAGGCGATCGATGATTGATTGGATGGTTGCTCTAAAATCTGCACCGAGTTTATCCATTTTGTTGATAAAACAGATACGCGGTACTTTGTATTTGTCTGCCTGATGCCAGACTGTCTCGGATTGTGATTGTACGCCTTCTTCCGCATCAAGAACGGTGATGCCTCCATCCAGCACACGAAGCGAACGTTCCACTTCTGCGGTAAAGTCGACGTGTCCGGGAGTATCGATGATATTAAATCTGAATCCTTTCCAAAATGTCGTAGTAGCAGCGGATACGATGGTAATACCACGTTCGCGCTCTTGTTCCATCCAGTCCATTTGGGTGTTACCTTCATCAATGTCTCCAATTTTATAACTGCGGCCGGTATAGAACAGAATGCGCTCAGTTGTAGTGGTTTTTCCTGCATCAATGTGTGCGATGACGCCGATGTTTCGGACCTTGTCCAATGGGACGTCGCGGTTTTCTGTAAGGGTGGTCTGTGGGTTTGCCATAAATTTTTCCTGAAAACGAATAAAAAGCCGTCCCGTTTTTTACGGAACAGCTGTATGCTTATATCTCTGTAATTGTACTAAATATTCCTTCAGGTGTCTATATATTATAATGATAGTATGACGATTGATGAAATTGTGACGGACATGTTGAAGTATGCGTATACAGTTATGGAAACCGAAAACGCATATCCATTTGTCGCATATATTGTAAAAGATGGTGAAATACTTAGTCGTGGATATAATAAAAATGTTCAATTATATGGAGACAAGACGATACACGGTGAAATGGAGGCAATAAATGCTGCAATCGCAATACTACATCCGAAAAACATCGTCATTCTTGATGATGGTTATGAATTGTACTCTACCTGTGAACCTTGTCTTGCTTGTTTTGATACGGCACTGTGGGCAAATATTAAACGATTCGTATACTGTGTAGACCACCACGATTTTCCTGAGTATTTCAATGATCATCCATATACCATCGAGCAATTTGAAATTGAACATCCAAATGTAATTCAGATTGTAAGACAACAACACCATGATGAAGGACTCGCATTGTTTAGAAAGGCAAAACAAACATATGGATGGTAAATTACTTGAGCTGTATTGTCAGCAATTGCTTACATATGCTGCTGAAACCATGAATGTATTTCGTGTGTATCCATATGCTGCATTTGTGATAAAAAATAACACAATAGTAGCAAAAGGCAGGAATCAGGAGCAGGAGACAAGAGATGTGACCCGTCAATCTGAGGTCGTCGCAATTCGGGAAGCGCAACGAATACTTTCAACCGGATCGCTGGATAGTTGTACTCTTTTATCGCTTATGGAGCCGACGATTTTAAGTTTTGATGTGGCTATGTGGGCAGGAATAAGAGACTTCGCATGGTGTGTAGATGCTACATATTTTTCCGAACATTATACGCTCATGAACTATTCACCGTTGACGTATAAATCTGTATATCCTGAAAAAATAACTGTTACACATGGGATATGTACTGATGAAGCGATCCGGTTAATTGAAGAAGCAAAAAAACAAAAATTTTATCCCGATACGCTGCTTATTCGTTGAATATGAATGTGTGATGTGGGATGTAATAAAAATCGTTGCAAAATTTTATAGGTATCATAGTCAAAGACCAGATTTTCATTTGAATTCAGTTGAGATATGTCCGAATCATCTGAGAGCTCACCCAGATAACACCAATGTGAAACCACATGCGCAGTATTTCCTTCCCGTATTGCAATGGGTCCAGAAAAAGGCCACTGTTTAATTTTTGTTTTTTGAAAAGCGGCGAGAAACCGTAGATTATATTTTGCAGGAAGCTCCTTTTGTGCACATGCGCCGTTGCATGTTTTTAGTTGGTATCCGAAACAAGTGTCAGAGGTGTTTTCCACTCCGAGTAGTTTGCTGCAAAGAATATGTTCCTTTGCCAACTCATGCAGATATTTTTTTGCCTGTTTAATCGTTTTAAATACTGCTAATATGTCTCCAATGTGAGTTGGATTAATCGTGTGAACATCAGCCAATGTTGCAGTAAAATACCCGTGTTCGGTTTGACCCTGCGTACAAACGACTACTCCATGCGTTTCCCGAAGAAGACGATTGTACAGAGGTTTGTGCATTTTAATCCGTCTGGATTCCTCAAGCAGCGCGCCCAATTCCCCTTCCGTTTGCACCACTTCAAGAGAGGCTATGGTTGAAAAAATACGGGATTCTTTTGGATCATGCGCGGCATGTTGGAAATGCGACTGTATTCGCTCTTTCAGGTTGATACTTTTTCCAATGTATAACTCTATGCCACCTGTTCCATAAAATGTATACACGCCTGGGGATTCAGGAAGAGAATCAATCACATCACGCGAAATTGCAGGTGGGAGCGTAATATCTTTTGAAACGAAGCGTATGGCTTCCTGCAGCGTTTTCGGTTCTATCGACTGTGACGTAATTTGCAAAAAATTCCAGAGAACCTTAGCGTCTCCCATGGCCCGATGCCGGGCGTCGCACTCAATGCCAAAGCGTTCGATAATACTGTCTAAATTATGGTGTTTGAATGATGGAAACAATTTGCGGGATAATTTTGCCGTACAGAGTTGTCTTGCACTAAAACGTAGTTCCACCCGTTTAAATTCCTCACGGATAAACGAATAATCAAAGCGCGCATTATGTGCAACAAATATCGCACCGTCCAACAACTCATATATCTGATCTTTAATTGAATAAAACGTCGGTGCATTTTCAAGCACGTTCAGATCAATGCCTGTTAACATTGATATTTCCGGCGGCACATGCATTTGAGGATTTACGAGCGTTTCAAACGAATCAACAATAGTATTATTTTTTACACGGATAATTCCAATTTCAATAATGCGACCGTACACAGGACTCCCCCCTGTAGTCTCTACATCCACAATCGCAAGATCATCGAACATATCTAAGATTACACTCTAGAAATCCACCATTTTTTTATAAAGGGCAATGTGAAGGTTGAAAGATAAAATCCAATTGATGGGATAATTGCGTTTATTTCCGGTTTCTCTATACCCAAATACCACATACTGATCCCAATAAGAACATATGTATTGAGTATGACTGCGATTTTTCGCATACTACTTGTTTCCCACGCTTTATCCAATTCGACCCTTTTATTTCGACGTTCAATTGCCTCAATTCGCTCTTCTAATTTTCTATATGTATTCATATCAATTAAATTTTTTCCAGACTCCTTCTGATACAACTGAGATTGTATCATCGTGTACCACCACTGCTGAATTGTCATCTATTGCATAAAATGGTGTTGGATTTTCTTTGGCACGTGTTTCCAGAAAATCCAATCGAACATTTTTAAAATACGGGTCATTTAAATGTGGACGAATTTCAAAATCTACAAACCCTAACCCTTTTGTCTTTCCCTCATGCGTACCGACATCATAGTACAACAATCCTTCATCAGTTAATGACATATTCTTCGCGGTTACCATGCTTCCCGCGCTAATTCCAACATACACTCTCGTCTGCAATAATCTCGGCAATTCGTCTCTGACACCAGTTTTATGAAGTTGCTCCAATAAATACACTGTATTACCACCGCCAAAAGAAATAATATCGGCATGTTCAAACATCGGCAACCAAAAATCTCGTTTCACTTGAGAAATATCAACAACGTCTACTGCTGAAAACTCACATTGCCGAAACCCATCTATTTGTGTTTGTATCCACTCTTTATCATCTCCCGGCTCTCCATTTGCTGCGGTTGGAACATGTACAATCCTGCTGTCATTACACGGTTTATTCAGTAAATTCTTAAGCGTATGTAAAATTGAAGTATTTGTAATTCCCTCAGATGTAAGTAAAAGCTTCATAAATTCTGTAATCAAATTATATCATCAACTATATATATCCCATAACATGAAAATTCTCCTATAAAATGCTATACTTAGCCCTATGGAACTGACTGCAACTGTATTGGCTATTCTTGCAACGATAGGATTTGGAGCCGTGGCACCTCTGGTAGCTACATCGGCAAAGCGAATAGGAGCGGTAGCGACATTGTTTTTATTTCAGAGTATCGGTGTGCCGCTTTTCGCATTTCTTATTCCGTTTATGCCACCTACACCTGCTGACACACACATTCCCGTGATTATAGTTATTGGTGTTGTATTTACCTTCGTGTATTTGTTGTTTTTACGCGCAACGCAGTTAGGAACAGTTGCCGTGGTTGGGACCATAAACCAACTCTACATGGTTGTCACGACGTTATTGGGTATTTGGTTGTTAGGAGAATCATTTACACTGTGGAAAATACTTGGGCTCTTTTGTATGTTCATAGGTGTTCTTTTACTAGGGTTTCAAAAGCCAAAACGAGCAATTTCATCGGTACAGTTATTGGCAGGTGTTCCTCATGCTCTTATCTCAGCATTTGGTACGGGTATATATCTTTTTGCTATAGCGATGATGTCTAGAACAGATGGTTGGTTTTTAACCGCGCTATTTATCCGAATTGCAATTGCCGTAACATCGTTTGTTGTACTTGTAGCACGAGAATATAATTTTTCAACACTTACTAAGAATGCTCCATGGAAGATATTAATACTCGCAGCACTCTGTGATGTCGCTGCTTTTTCTCTCTATAATTATGTGATTTCCGCATATGAAGTTTCTACAATAACAATTATTACTGCTTCACAAGCTGCCGTTATTGCTCTGCTTTCCTGGAAATTTCTAAATGAACGATTAACACATCAACAAGTCATTGGCCTCGGGGTGGTACTCGGTGGACTTATCTGTTTACAACTTCAGTAGTGTTAATTCGTAAAATCCTCTGTCACCATAATGCCGTTTCTCGGCGTAGATATAATACCAATACCTATATGTGAAAAACTTGGATCAAGTAGATTTTTTTTGTGTTCCGGACTATTCATAAGACCGTCATGCGCTGTTGAAACATCTGGAGCAAATGCAATATTTTCACCTGCTACCGAAAATTTTACTTCACCCGCTTTTAATCTGGTACTTAAATCACGCCCATCTGCTGAAACATGAGAAAAGTATTTTTTTGTAAACATATCTTTGCTGTACGCTCTCGCTACCTGTACGATTTTTACATCAACAGTGAATTGTTTCAGACCAGCCTTTTGACGCTCGGCGTTTACAAGAGCTAATAACTCACGTTCTTTTTGATCATCTATGGTCATTTCTTCTGGATTCACATCAACATCTAATGCCATTGACGATGATGTGCCTGGAGATACTGTTAAAAACTTCGCTGCATTTTTCTTTATTTCTGCAGCAGTTAATTTAATTGGTCCACCGTATATTTCTACAAATGAGAGAATTTTTCCGCCGATCAATGAACTTCGTATATCCTTTTGGACTGTCCCTTTTAAGGGTAGTGCTAAAATGATCAGTAACACAAATGCGATTGTTGTAATGTTATTTACACCTGATACAAGTGCACCGAAGAGGTTATTAATTAGCGAGTGTTCAATTTTCGAAGGTAATACCGATACTATGAGTGAAAGAATATATGTGAATATTGTTTGACCTATCAAAGCAATTGAAATATACGATAACATCGTACACCATGCGGGTGCGATGCCAAACTTTTCACTAAAAAAGTGGGAAACTGGAGCATTATAATAAATAGAAACCCATAAGGATAGCGCAAATGCTATAAAGCTGATACCAATTTTTACAAAGCCTGCTTTCCAACCCTGGAATAACTCGTAGGAGACAAGAAAAATAATAATCCAATCAACCCAATTCAACATCATACAGTTCTATTGTAAATGACTCTCATAAAAAGTGCCAATTTGCAGTAGGTATAATTCGTACTATACTACAATTGTAGGATATCTCACATATGATAGTGCTTATAGGTTTTGCATTTATAGCCGGACTTGTCACAATACTTTCACCATGCATTCTTCCTGTGTTACCAATTGTGTTAGCGACTAGTACAACAAGTGGAAAAAAAAGACCAATAGGAATTATTACTGGATTTATCACGAGTTTTTCGTTTTTTACATTAACCCTTTCTTCTATTGTTAAATTCACTGGGTTACCATCGGATTTTTTACGAAACTTTGCCATTATCATCGTCGGTATCTTTGGGTTATCTATGGTGATTCCATCGTTTCATATGTGGCTTGAAAGCGTACTTTCAAAACTAACGAGTGCGGCAAAAAATAATAACACTACCAACGGTTTTATGGGCGGACTTCTCAGCGGGATTAGTTTAGGGCTTTTATGGGCGCCCTGCGTTGGACCAATTCTTGCAACAATCATTACCCTTGCGGCTACAAGTACAATTACAACAGGGACAGTTATTATTACACTAGCATATGCGTCTGGGACAGCAATACCGCTTGTCCTGATTATGTATGGTGGACGGACGCTATTACTTCGTGTCCCATGGTTGTTTTCACACACAGAACATATTCAAAAAATATTTGGCTTTATCATGCTTTGTACGGCTTTTGCTATGTTTTTAAATCTGGATCGACGATTTCAATCATATGTTCTTGAGCAATTTCCGACTTATGGAGTTGGCTTAACCACATTTGAAGAGCACTCAAGTGTACAAACAGCATTGAAATCGCTAACCAATAAGGGTGCAAAAAAAAATGATATCGGTAAGCCAATGAATCAAGTTGTAGACAACACCATTGGAGCCGCTCCGGAATTTATATCTGGAGGAGCTTGGGTAAATTCAACGCCTCTATCCTTACAAGAACTTCGAGGAAAAGTTGTGCTTGTCGATTTTTGGACATATACCTGTATTAACTGTATTCGTACACTCCCCTACATTAAAAAATGGCATGAGACATACAAAGATAAAGGCCTGGTGATTGTCGGAGTACATACACCTGAATTTGCTTTTGAACAGGATATATCCAACGTACAAAAAGCAGTGAAGGATTTTGGCATTACCTATCCTGTTATGCAGGATAATAATTATGCGACGTGGAATGCGTATGACAATCACTATTGGCCAGCGAAATATTTGATTGATAAAAATGGAAAAATTCGTGATTCACATTTTGGAGAAGGTAATTACGATGAAACAGAAGAAATGATTCAAAAACTTTTACAAGAAACCGGCGCTGCGATTAGTGAAACCCCACATAATGCTATGTATGAAGTGCGAGCAAACTCTCCTGAGTCATATCTGGGTGCTTCACGAATACAATACCTTTCATCTCCGGAGCGATTGGTGACAAATAAAAAGATACTATTTTCTAAACCAGGCTCATTGCAAAAAAATACATTTGCATTTTCCGGAAATTGGACTATTGATAGTGAATACGCAATGCCTGAAAAGGGATCTACACTCACCTATCGGTTTGATGCGAAATCAGTCTATTTAGTCATGAAGCAAAAAGTCGACGGCGTAGTCGGAAAGGTGAACATAACAGTGGATGGCAAACCATTGGACACAACGAATCAGACGATTGATTCAGTCAATTCCCAGATAACCATTAACGAAAATAGGCTGTATTCAATCGTTACACTTCCAACTCCTGGAGAGCATATTTTAGAACTAAAGTTTTTGGATGACCATACAGAAGTTTTTGCCTTTACATTCGGATGACTTACTCTAATTGATACGTAGGATATTCAGCACATTCGGTATTATGCTCAGATTTCATTGTTTGATAGCCTTTTGCAGATGGGCGCACAAGTGACAGCATCACATCAACTATACCGCCTGTATAGTGCATTGATCGCGTTGAGGATGTTACTTTTTGTATGCAGTCACCTAAATCGAGAAGTACTTCTGTTCTTCGTTGACATATGTCTCCCTGGCTTAATCCCCGAGAGGCGGTAAAATATGAAATGTCTGTGATAGCCTGCGCAGCTGTGTCATAGCATCGTTTTTGAGAAACAACAGGTGGGTATATAACATAATAGAATAATCCTGATAGTAGAATGAGAACAAAAATAAATTTCATAGTGTTATTGTAGATCACTATAAGAATATTCTACAAGTTTTTACGCAAATTAGCTGTATCGAGATATTTCCATAATATGCGACAGGCATATGTTTTGTATGGAGACCAGGGTGTAATAACTTTTTTAATGTGGGTATCTTTTAGTGGTGTTTTTACTGTATAGATCATAGCTATAGCTCTCCGAAGACCGGCATCTCCATACGAAAATATATCCGGTCGACCAAGAGAAAACATCAGGAACATCTCTGCTGACCATCTGCCTATCCCATGTAACTTCGTTAATTCTGCGATAACGGATTCGTCGTCCATGGTATGTATTGTTTCAAACGCTATACGGTTTTGCTGAACGCTCGAAGCCAATGATTTTATATAACGAACCTTTGACCACGACATACCGACAGACCGAAGATCATCATCCGCAATATTCAACACTTTTTCATACGTCGGATGTCTATCTGGTACGAGTGCTAAAAATCTGTTGTAAATCGTACGCCCTGCTTTTTCGGATAATTGTTGATTGACGATAGCTTCACATAGATCAGAAAAATAATCATCCGATTGCCGGAGCTCTATAGTATCAGCATCTGATCCAAACTTCGTTATCACTTCAAAGAGAATAGGATCTACATCTTTAAAATAATTTTTAATCTGTTCATTCATGTTGTATTTTTTAGTATACTATGTTCATACAGTTGATTTTATAGGAGGCACAATGAATATATTACTCGTCTATGCTACAAATTCCGGAACAACAATGTCTACGGCACAAACTATAAATGACCTGTTAATCGCAAAAGGCAACGCCGTAACAATGAAAGAAGTGCGTGACTCTTCTGAGGCGGATTTTTCTTCTCCTGATGTGGTAATTATGGGATCTCCAAGTTGGGACTTTGAAGGACATGAAGGTATGCCTCATGAAGACTGGCTCCCACTTATGGAAAAATTAAAAGCAATGTCATTTGAAAACAAAAAATTCGCTATTTTTGGATTGGGTGATTCATCATATAAACACTTCTGTGGCGCAGTTGATCATCTGGAAGAATTAGTGAAGACAGTGAAAGGAACACTCATAGTTCCCTCACTTCGAATTGACAAATTCTATAGTGATCAAACTGGTAACATGGAAAAAATTACTACATGGGCGGGTAGCGTAGCATCTTCGCTTGGATAAGGATTCGCATTATTCGATGATTGGAACATGGATATCCATCTGAATAGGAGCAAGTTGGGTGGGCATCTGCGGCCAAAGATCTTCTGGGGTACGGAGTATCTCTAGGGTGTTTTGAATTTCTTTCATCGTTATATCCGGATTTGCGAACATCATAGCGAAATGCGCTCCCATATAACTGGCACATGCATCATACCCTAATCCTGGAAATTCAAATAACCCGGTGTTTGGTGTAAGAAATTTCTTCTGAGCTATCATATGTTGTATCCATGTTTGCGTTTCATCTATTTCCCATGCAAGTTCACCGGCTGCGGCCAATAGCTCGCTCCCCACCGCAGGATCTGAAGATACTGAGCTGATACCTGTTGCAAATCGGGGAATGCGCTTACTATCAGGAAGATTATGTATAGTCGTATACCATTTCTCAAATGCCAGAAATCCAAACCCTGCAAAATGCATGATCGTATCAGCGCCGTGCTTTGGATCATCTTTTCGCTGTGGAAATACCATTGCAATATTTTTTATATATTTCCCAATATCTATATATGTGGAATCATACTCGGGGTGAGCATAATCCCAAACCCCAAACGAATGCCATACATCTCCAACGGTATAGAAATTACTATGCACTGATGCAAAGGTAAACATCGCAGCATGGACATAATCTATAGGACGAGCAGCAGTATGCCGTAGTACTTTTTCAGCATACTGTATATGTTTTGAAAAACTTTCGTATAAACTTATTCTCTGTAATGGTCTATCGAAAAATAAATCACTAAATGCTCGTTCATGCATTTTTTTAAGAAATGGATCATGCGTTGAAAGATATACGAGAAATTCTTTATGACCTTTAGTTGCTGGATTTATAAACAGGGGTCTATCCGGATACGCAGCTTCGGGCCACAATGGATTGCCGGGGACGACTACGCCTTCAGAAGAAATCGGTAGATCTGGGACACTCAGTCCCCAGTCTGCAATTTCTATCCCCAACCGACTAAGCTCATATACAAACAATCCTTTTTCAAGGACATCAATCCCCTTTGCAAGTATTTTTAGAACATCCCGTCGACTTATATGGTGAGAAGCGTCCTGCTCTTTAGGAGACATAGGTGATCATACGTGACGATCCAGCAGGCTAGATGTAGAGTTTACCACTTAAAATGTGCAAATGCGCGGTTTGCATCTGCCATTCTGTGAACGGTATCTCGCTTCTTGATTGATTCCCCTAAGCCTTTTGAGGCTTCAAGGAGTTCTGTTGCGAGTTTTTCAGAGAATGATTTAAATTCACGATTTGAACGTTTGCTCGCATATTGGATAATCCATCGGATTGCGAGAGCAACTCTTCGATCACCACGCACTTCTGTCGGGACCTGATAGGAGGCTCCACCAACTCTTCTGGATTTAACTTCCATTTTTGGTCCGACTGAATTAATGGCCAATTCAAATACTTTGATAGGATCTTCACCTTTTTCCTTTATCATATCAAGTGCTTTATATACGACCGTCTCTGCTGTTCTTTTTTTGCCGCTTACCATAACACGATTGACGAATCGTGATACTAATCTGTTTCCATACACCGGATCTGCTGGCAATAATGGTTTTGAAATTTTATTTGATCTACTCATAGGTTCTTAGTATTAATTTGCTTTTGCTGTTGCAGGACCAGTACCACCGGCCTTTGCTCCATAACGACTTCTACCTTGTTTTCGTGAGGCAACACCTGATGAATCATATTTACCTCGGACGATATGATATTTCACACCTGGTAAATCAGGCACTCTTCCTCCACGGATAAGCACAATTGCGTGCTCTGTAAGTTCATGTCCAATTCCAGGAATGTACGCAGTTACTTCCTGTTTATTTGATAAACGGACACGAGCTACTTTACGAAGAGCGGAATTTGGTTTTTTTGGCGTCATTGTTTTAACCAATGTTACAACTCCACGCTTAAATGGAGCTGGCAACGCTTTGGTAATTCGCTCTTTTGCATTAAAGAATTTTCGAAGCGCTGTGGCTTTGATTTTCTTTGCTTTACTATGACGACCAAATCTGACTAATTGATTTACTGTTGGCATATTAATTTTGTATTGCAGCTCTCTCTGGTGATACAGGGATGAGT
>CAYSEV010000035.1:0-13900 GCA_964430295.1 uncultured Gammaproteobacteria bacterium | reverse complement strand
CTCATCTTATCAGGTGTCCAGGGAGGTTCAAAGGTCAAATCTATTGTGATCTTCCCTATTCCATCGAGTTTCCCAAGTTCTTCACGTATTGGCGCTTCTATTTGATCAAATAGTGGGCATCCAATAGATGTAAGCGTCATAAGTATCCGAACATTTTGCTTATCATCTACTTCAACTGCATAGACAAGTCCCAGTGAAAAAATAGAAATACCGATTTCCGGATCTGGAATATCATTTAATACCGCCTCAATCTGTTGTTTTGTAATCATATTTTTCCATTGTCATCCCGACTTGATCGGGGAACGGTCTATTATGTATAGATTCCCGCCTTCGCGGGAATGACATACTACGTATTAATACTCACGCCGACCTTCCAATGCCCGAGATAACGTCACTTCATCAGCATACTCGATATCTGCTCCCATCGGAAGACCATGCGCAAGTCGAGTTATTTTACATTCAGCATTTTGCATTTTTATTTGCTTTGTTATATACATACTTGTTGCCTCGCCTTCCATATTTGGATTAAGTGCAAGAATTAACTCCGAGATGTGTGACCTGGAGATTCGTTTGAGTAAATCCGCTATATATATTTCATCCGGTCCTATGTTATTGAGTGGATCAATAGATCCATGGAGCACATGATACACCCCTTTATACGTTCCGGTTTTTTCGATTGAAAGAACATCTGTTGGTTGCTCCACGACACAAATGACAGATGTATCACGCTCATTGTCCGCACAGATTGCACACGGATCCGATTCCCATACATTTTTACATATACTACAAAGTACTGTGTTCCGTTTCAGTTCTGAGAGATTTTTGGCAAACAGATCTAATTCTTCCTGAGGAACGTGCAGAAGATAAAACGCCAATCGTGTTGCCGTTTTTGGTCCCACCCCGGGTAAGCGGTGGAAACTTTCGATCAGTTTTGAAATAGGCTTTGGAAGAATATTCATGACTACGGTGTGTTATCTCACTAACGTCGAGATTGCTCCCGCCAGTAGTGGAGCGATTGAAACAGTGTGTAATTTCGCAAACTTCTTATCTCCAGCGAGATTTATGGAATTTGTCACTATTACACTGTCTATAGGTGCATGTGATAATTTTTCCACAGCTTCACCTGCGAGAACGCCATGTGTGGCAGCAACAACAACGCTTGTAGCACCCGCTTCTTTTAAAGACACTGCGGCATGAGCGATTGTACCCCCTGTTGAAATAATATCATCGACAATGATAGCCGTTTTATCATTCACATCTCCGATAATCTGATATGCTTCACTTGTGTCATGTTTATCTAGAAATCGTCGTTTTTCCATAACAACCATAGGCATATCCAATAAATAGGCCATATTGCGAGCACGCTTTACCCCACCGACGTCAGGAGCTATCACAATGCCGTTTTGTATATTCATTTTTTTTACTTCATCTGCAAGCGTCGTAAGTGCTGATACGTGTGTAACCGGAATGCGGAAAAAACCGACAATAGCATCATTATGTAAGTCTGTTGCAATAATCTCATCAAACCGTGATGTCTGAATAAATTCCGCTATAACTCGTGCAGACACAGGTTCTCCGATACGATGTAGTTTATCCTGTCTTGAATACCCCATATACGGGATAACAGATATAACCTGTTTAGGGGCACAGCGGCGAATTGCATCTCCCAAGAGGACCAATTCCATAATATGTTCGTCCATCGGATATGAAAGTGATTGGAGCACAACAACTGTTTTATCCCGAATATCATCCTGTATCCATGGACGCATTTCACCATCCGCAAATCGCGTAAGTTCAACATTTCCGAGTGAGATATTCAATATATGAGCAATTTCATGTGCAAGTGGTAAATTACTGGAGCCTGAAAATAAAATATAATCTTTCATACAGTTTGTCTGTGAATAGTAATCATTATGGCGCAATTTATAAAAATTGCAATATATTCCATTTTTTTATCATTCTTTCGTGTCTATTTTTTTCAGATTACTTCTGTATAATTGAGACCACTTGTTTCTCTAACATATTACTCTAATGAATATTGCTATAAAAAAAACTATTCAAAATACGTTCATGCTTATAGTTGTCACTCTTCTTGCGGTATATTTTACTTCCCCTATTTATTTTTCCCAACTTCGATACAAACCTGCTAATCATGTATTTATTGGCATGACTGCGTATTTTGAGGATTTTTATTATTATATGGACCAGTTTTATCAGGGAAAAGAAGGAAACTGGCTTACACGAAACAGATTTGCGCCTGAACGTTTCCCAGCTACAATTATCTATTTTAATCATATTCTACTAGGGAAAATAGGAGGACTCTTTCATCTTGAACCGTACGATGCATATAATTTCTTTGGGTTAGCGTTTAAATTTCTCTTTATACTCTCTAGCTATTTTTTTATTGCTAAGTTATTTACAAAAAAATTTCCATCACAACTCACGGCATTTCTTATATTCCTGTGTTCTACATCGTTACCTAATATTTCTGTACAGGAAGGTGTCATACAGTTACAGAGAACCTATGATGTATTTCGGAGTGCTAACCGCGTACTTGCACGATTTGGAACCTCACCGAATGGTATGCTCACAAATTTTTTATTCGTAGTATTAACTTTATATTTACTTCGTATATTGGAAAAAGAACTGTCTCACCCTCGTCAGACTCTATCAATTCGCACTCTTCTGGCTACCAGTCATGTACACCCTATGAGTGTTGTGTTGATCTGTCTTGCTATGAGCCTTCTGATTGTTGGAGATCCCGTTATTGCAGTGATGATTCCTTTATCAATAGGGATTCTGATGCTATGGAATAAAGCTACTCTTTTTCGAACACCTAAATCATATGGATATATGTTGCTGCTTTTAGTGATTTGTGCGGGTGTCGGATGGATCTACATAGGGTATGTGCAGATAGATCCGGTATATAAGGCAGCAAATGAATGGGATATAAGCCAGTATTTTATCCAGATGCGTAACATAGGGCTGTGGAATTATCTGAAAAGCTTTGGGTTACAACTGCCGTTTGGAATTGCTGGTTTGGTATTTCTTATATTAAGACGGAGAAAGACGCTTTACCAACAATATATTATTATTGGGCTTTTGATTGCCCTTGCCGGATACGTATTGCCATTGGCATTTCACATGCATGTTCCTGGATTTCGATTTTTATTTCCTGCAATATATATGTTTAACAGTGTCTGTGTGCTGTATGCAATTATGATTCTTTCACGCAGTATACCTATAAAACATGTATATGCATATATAGTTACCATATACATTACCATAAACCTGATATCATTTTTTAGATCATGGAATAACCAGTTTCAGCCTCTTACCGAGCCATTACTGCATTTTGCATATATCCCCCATGATCTATATGACGGTCTTATGTTTCTTCGAAGCGCAAAAGAGAGTGGAAACGTAATAGCATCGTCTGCAACATCTATAGATTTGATGATACCCGGTCTCACAGGAAAGAGATCGTACAGTGGACATTCACTGACAACATATAGAGCAAAAACTCGTGATAATAATTCAAGTAAATTCTTTTTTGAATGGACAGACGGAAAAGAAACCAGAGATTTTCTGAAAAGTAACAATATCCGATACGTATTCGCGACAACCTATGAGGGAGTAACAGCAGATTTAAAAATATACTATCCGTTTTTGCAGGTAATATATGAAAACCCTATGGTTACGATCTTTCGGTATGATGGAGGTTAAACAGATGAAGGATTCTAACATCCATCAGAGAATCTACTACATAATCTGCGTGCTCCGCTAACAATGTATCTTTGTCACCATGCATGCCTGTTGTCACCCCAACCGTAACAGCTCCAATTGCTTTTCCGCAGCGAATATCGTGGACAGTGTCTCCGATAACAATAATATCTGATGGCAAAAAATCACGACCTAACCCTTTTTTAGCTGATTCAAAAACCCTTTTTGCCAATTCTATTCGATTGGTCGCATCATCTCCGTACATGCCAAATTGAAAATACCCGCCATATCCTGCGTGTTCAAGCTTCCATATAGCAATTTTTTTTGCATTGCCGGTTAGCACCCCACGCACAATATGTGGCGATGTTTCTTTAAGGAGAGTTACCAATTGTTTGGCATCGGGAATTGCCTGAAACACTTCTCCCCTATGACTCCACTCTACGAGATGTTCATACATTGCATGTAAATAGATTTCATACTTATTTCTAAATGTTTCTTCAGAAACTCCATGTGTTCGTAGAATATCCCATGCCATCTGCCATTCAACATTACCGTTATATTTCCCGAAATCTTCATTGATATCCAATCCGTATGCGACCTTTAACCCATATGAATATTGATCTTCCCATCTTCGTGGACCAACATGATATGTGAGTGTACCATCAATATCAAAGAGAATAAGTTTGGAATTCATACTATTGTAAGTTCTAGGTTCTAGGTTCTAAGTTCTAGGTTATAAATTTCCTTAGAACTTAGTACTTTACCAGCTCGGAACTAGGTTATCGCTTATACTGTTCGAGGGCTTTTTTAAGAAGCTCCACGCAGCGGCCAAGATCTGTCGTATTTAATACGTATGCTATGCGAACTTCCTGCTTTCCCAATCCTTTTGTGGCATAAAAACCACCGGCAGGAGCAACCATTACTGTTTCCAATTGCCCTGTGCTTGGCGAAGGATCACGAAAATCCGTTAACAGCCACTTTGCAAAATCCTCACTGTCCTCTACCGGTAGTCCAACAATGCTATAAAACGCGCCTTCCGGCTTTGGGATCGTGACACCGGCTATATCTTTAAGACCGCTATACAATACCTCACGTCGCTTTGCCCATTCATCATGCGTTTGTTTCATCCACACCGGTGAAACGTCTGTCAGCTTGGCTGCAACCTGCTGATCTATAATTCCCGATGATAACCTCCCTTGAGCAACCCGCAGTACTCCGGACATCACATCAGCATTGAGTGAAACCAGTGCACCAAGCCTTGCGCCACAAAGATTGTATCGTTTGGACATGCTGTCCAACATAATTGCCTGTTCAGGTATCTGCTCCATATAGGAAAGAAGTGAGGTTTGCAACAGCCCATCATACGTAAATTCTCTGTATACTTCATCGGTAAGGAAATAAAGATGATGTTCTTTCACAATCTCAACCAACAGGTCCATTTCCTCTTTTGTGAATACAGTTCCCGTCGGATTATTTGGTGTGCAAATAAGAATCGCTTTGGTTTTTGGTGTGATATGCGATGTTATAGTCTTTTTATCTGGTAAATGAAAACCGTCATGTATGGTGGTAAGAATCGGAACAAGTTTCACACCATTAACAACTGCATAGGTATTGTAATTTGCATAAAACGGCTCAAAGACGATAACCTCGTCACCAGGCTCGCAGATAGCAAATAATGCCATAGAAATTGCTTCTGATCCACCGCTTGTGACTTGAATATTTGAAATGTCCAAAAATGTTGCTCCAAGCCCATGATAATAGGATTTGAGAGATTCCAGAAACGCAGGCTCACCTTGAGAAAGACTATACCCAATGGGATTAATCGTCCAATTGGCTAATACATCCATCATCGGCTTTGGTGTTTCTATATCCGGATCACCAATATTTAAGTGATAGACCTTTACCCCATCTTTTTTTGCTGCCTGAGCAAATGGCACAAGCTTACGTATAGGAGATGCGGGAACGTTTTTCAGTCTGGTTGATGTTTGCATCATAATTGTCCTCCCCGACCTAACTCGCTTCGCTGAATCGAGACGAGTCGGGGATCCTTCACGACAGGATTCTCACCTCAAGAGAATGACAGTCATGTATTACTCCTCAAACTCTTCAATAGTCAGCGATTCTTCCCCGGTTGGTTTACCAAGTTCCTTCCATGCAGATAATCCTCGAAGGAAGAGTTCCATGCAACGATCCTGGCCGCCTGAAGATCCCGGTGCGAAGGCGAGTTCTCCTTCGCGGACACTGAACGTACCATCAGAGAAAAATGCGGTTCGCTTCATACTGCCGAGAGATACGAGTAGTGGCTGACCCGGTTTATATTTCCCTTCCACCTGACTCTGACGTGTGGTGGTTTTTATATTGCCATATCCGTCTACCCATGCTATACGATTTTCCGGTATTTCAGGAATTGATTTTATATCCATTTTTTCCCCGATAAACGTATCATCACCCCGTGCAATGCCGATGACCGCTTCAGGATAAAAATCCCGGGATCTAAACTGAGAGCCCTTATTGGCAACCTTTACTGCATAAAGAGTTTTTATTTCATGCTTTACGAACGAAAAACAATATCCGGCATTCACACCAACTATTTTGGCACCATTTTTAAGCTGCGCATAGACAAGTTTTTCCCCCTCATTGTCTTTTCGCTTTTCAGCATTATCTTTGCGTGGGGCTGTATTTGTGTAAATAATCATTTCCGGGAATGGATTGACCATTGCGTACTGATGTGTCCAAAATCCGGTGGCAATGGTATTAAAAGAAGGAACCGCAGTTGGGAAGATTTGTACTCCGCCTGAGAGCATTTGTAACTTTTGAATCACTTCTCCAAATGCCGGATCACCGACACCATAATCTGTTATAAGCTGAATAAACGTTGGATTGTTCATACGTATATAAAGTCTAACGGGCCAGTTTATATTGTATGGTAGTGTATTTTGACACTGCGCATATACACCGATCGTACAACCGTACCCCTACGGTTATCAAAACAATGCATACGTATTTTATGAATAAAACTCAATTAAATCAATACGGGTTATCACTCCAAGCGCCTTTCCCTTGGTATTTGTTACTATGACCAGATTTTCCTTCTCAAGGATATTTGCGACATGATCCAGTGATTCAGACTCTGGAACAGTGACCACATCGGGATCATAAACAGCAGAAATATGATTAGTAGGCCCTATACTTTTGTGATAGAGGCCGGTAAGAAGTTGGCGTTCTGTCACTTTCCCCAGAACTTTACCACCCAAAATAACAGGCATTTGGGAAATATCCGTCGATTTCATAACTGAAATAGCTTTTTCTACTGTGTCTTTTGGGGTAATTGAAACCATCGGTGCTCTTTTTTTCTTTGCCAGTACATCTGACACGATTCCATGCGCTGAATCCGGAGTTAAAAACCCGAATTCCCGCATCCAATTATCTGAATACATTTTTGTAAGATATGATTTTCCGCTGTCAGGGAAAATCATAACGACCAGTCCTTTTTTGAGCGTTGCGACGTATGAGGAAGCTGCATGGAGTACCATTCCAGAAGATCCACCAGCCAAAATACCCTCGTGTTTGGCAAGACGACGGGCAGTCATAAAGCTGTCTTTATCTGATACTTGTATAACATCATCTATATACTGAAAATCTATAGTCGATGGAATAAAATCCTCTCCAACGCCTTCTACTTTATATGTTTTCATGAGATCCGGAAATTTTCCTGTTTTTTTGTATGCCGTATATACAGATCCTTCAGGATCGACACCGATTATTTGAATAGTCGGATTTTTTTCTTTCAAAAACTTGCCAATTCCAGTAATAGTGCCTCCTGTTCCCATACCGCAGAATACATGGGTAACCTTTCCATTCGTCTGTCTCCATATTTCTGGACCTGTCGTTCTATAGTGAATATCAGGATTAGCCGAATTGTGATACTGATCAGGCTTATAAGCGCCGGGGATTTCCTTTGCAAGGCGATCTGATACCTTGTAATAACTGCGTTCATCAGTAGCCATAACAGCCGTTGGCGTTATAACTACTTTAGCCCCATATGCCCGAAGAAGGTTTCGTTTTTCATCACTCATTTTGTCAGGCATGACAAACACTGTTTTATACCCCCGGAGTGCAGCAACCATTGCAAGTCCTGTTCCTGTATTACCGCTTGTCGGTTCAACAATTGTGCCGCCTTTTTTGAGTTTTCCTGACTTCTCTGCCCGATCTATCATTGCCGGAGCAATACGGTCTTTCACGCTTCCACCGGGATTGAGATACTCAAGTTTTGCTAATAGCTGTACGTGGGAATTTTTATGAAAAGAACGGATACGGACAAGTGGGGTGTTTCCGATAAGTTCAAGTATAGAGTCGTATATCATCTCTTCTCAGGGAGTATACGATACTACTCAAATAAAATGCAAGAAAGTAATTAGCCTGCCTGTTTCGGGTACATCATAGGACTGCTGAAAATCTTGGTTGGGACTTCATGAAGCATCGCCTTGACCATTTGAAGTGTACCTCCGTACTCTTTTTTGTGTCTTTCAAAAAAATCCATCATTTCCTGCATACGGGACGTATCTCCTTGTTCCCATGCGGCCATTAGAATATTAAGATACACATTTGCCTCAACGGGAACCATACCATCAATGTCTGCCAATTGTTCATTCAAATATGGTGTTTTCGTGTCTCCCTGCACGACGTGGAATGTATCCGGATCACGAAGCTTCAATAGATCCTGAAAATATGCAAGATCACGCGATGTATCTTTTATCCCGATGACCTGATCAAGCTGTGAAGCCCATTGAATAAACGGCAAGGGAATGTTTTCCTTTTCCTGAAATTCCGGGTTATTATAGAGAATAATCGGTAAACTTGTTTCCTGAACGAGTCGTGCTAAGTTTTCTGTCATATCTCCTTTTGTATATTTGGGGGCAAATACCAACGCGTCTGCTCCTGCGCTCTCGGCATATTTTGCAAATTCAACGACTTCATCTATATCTTCACGCAGCACACCGACAAATACGGGCGTCGAGCGGTCTTTTTCTGAGCGATGGACTGAGGCTATGCCTTCGGAAACCGATGTTTTCCAATCTGTAGGATTCATGTGGCGACCCTCACCTGCATTGCTGGTCAAAAAAATACAGCTGACACCCATATCCACTAATCTACGCAGCTGCATATCTTGACTTCTAACATCTACCTGAACACCGCCAGCTGATTCTTCGAACGGGGTCATAACAGGCACAATAATGCCCTGAGCTTGTCGGATATCAAATACTTCGTGTCCTCTCATAGACTCATGTACCTTCCTGCCAAGAGTTTAGGTAGTGTTGCTGTTCTTTTGTAAGTACATCAAACTTCACACCCATGGCAACAAGTTTAAGCCTGGCGATTTCCTTGTCCATTTCCGGTGATATGCCATAAACTTGAACTGACAGTTTCCCTTTGTTTTTTACAAAGAATTCTGCGGCCAGTGCCTGATTGGCAAAACTCATGTCCATAACCTCAGCCGGATGCCCTTCTGCTGCTGCCAGATTAATCAATCTCCCCTCGCCCAAAACAAACCGTTTTGTGCCGTCTTTCATCGTGTATTCTTCAACAAATTCACGAATGATACGAATTGATTTTGCTTTTTTCTTTAATTCCTCGAGAGCAATTTCTACATTGAAATGTCCGGAATTGGCAACGACAGCGCCATCTTTCATCTTTAACAAGTGATCAACGGAGATAACATTTTTGTCTCCCGTAACTGTCACAAAGAAATCACCAACTTTCGCCGCATCTGTCATCCGCATAACATCATATCCATCCATGACCGCTTCAAGTGCTTTTGTCGGATCTACTTCTGTAACAATGACCAATGCACCAAGTCCGCGGGCCCGACTAGCCAAACCCCGACCGCACCACCCATATCCTGCAACCACAAAGCGTTTCCCTGCCAAAAGCATATTTGTGGCACGCATAATACCATCGAGCGTTGACTGGCCTGTCCCGTAGCGATTATCAAACATATGTTTGGTATCACTATCGTTAACGGCATATACCGGGATTTTAAGTGCGGCATCCTTTAACATAGCCTTCAGTCTGATTACTCCCGTCGTTGTTTCCTCGCTGGAACCGATAATTTCCGGCAATTGATTTTTACGTTCTGAATGAAGGAGGGATACAAGATCCGCACCGTCATCCATGGTGATATTCGGATGAAAATCCAGCGCCGCATTCAGGTGCTTATAGTATGTTTTTGTATCTTCGCCTTTAATCGCATATGTTGCAATACCAAAATCCTTTACAAGCGATGCTGCAACATCATCCTGTGTAGAAAGAGGGTTACTGGCACACAACAGAACATCTGCACCACCGGCTTTCAAAACAAGCATGAGGTTTGCGGTTTCTGCAGTTACATGCAAACATGCTGAAAGTTTGAGTCCTTTGAGGGGTTTTTCTTTGGCGAAACGCTTTTCCAGAAGCTTCAATACAGGCATGGACTGACCTGCCCATTCGATGCGGAGTTTTCCCTTTTTGGCTAAATCCAGATCTTTTACATCATGATCTACCAGTTTTGCCATATATAACTCCTTTGAGAAAAATTGGACGTTTGTATAATAGACTACTACCTTCCAGTTACACTGGATTGTTAGCACTCAATGCATTCATACAGATAAATGCATTACATACTAACTAAAAAAACCCACGGTTACACATACCGAGGGCAAGAACAATTCTGTTGTATCACACTGGACAACAATAATACAAGACTATAGTTTCAGAATAGATCCATAATTCTCTTTATACCTCGTTGCAAACTCGGGAACCGTATATTCGTGTGTTTGTGTGCCATATTTTTCGACGGTATAGACTGCCGCTACTGATCCCATTTGTCCACATATCTGCAGATCAAAGCCACGAAGGTATCCAGCTAAAAATCCAGATCTGAACGCGTCTCCTGCTCCTGTCGGATCTGATGTGTTGTGAGGCTTTGCGGGTTTTATATGCATGGCATCGTTGCGTTTTTCGATAATTGATCCTTTGGATCCGAGTGTGGTGATAAGTATGGGGACCATAAGAATAAGCTCTTCATGTGACAGTTCCAATTTTTCTTCTATGAGGGCAATTTCATAGTCATTGCCGATAAGGATCTGTGCATGAGAGATGCCATCTACAAGTTCTTCTTTTGTAAAATTACCGATCTGAAATGCGGGATCATATAGATATGGGAGTTTCAGTTTTTTACATTCCGATACGTATTGAACCATGGCGCCTGGTTCTGTCGGCGCAAGTACAACAAACGATGCATGTTTTTTAAAATCTGAGATATGAAGTTTTTTAGCGTACTGCGTAGCACCGGAATAAAACGAACCGATTTGATTATCATCTTTATCAGTCATGACAAAGTACGAACTTGTGGTCGTATTTTTATGAATCGATATATAGGTATCTTTGAGTTTATGCGATCTTAAGAAGGCTTTATATGGAGCAAAATCATTTCCTGCAGGGGCCATTATGTATGGTTCCAATCCTAAAAGCTTCATAGAATATGCAACATTTCCGGCTGTTCCGCCGTATTGTTTTGTTAGTTTATCTACCAGGAATGATAACGAAATCTGATGAAGTTTTTCCGGCATTATCCGGTCAGCAAACCTTCCGGAAAAATCCATAATATAATCGTAGCCCAATGTACCGGTGACTATTATATTCATACTTATACCGATGTCATTCCCGCGAAGGCGGGAACCGTTTATGAACAAAAAAGATCCCCGTTTTCACGGGGATGACAACTTACTATTTTACTGTCCCATAGATTTGGACAGTTCAGCTAATTTACCCGCAGCGGCCTGTTGTGACTTTTTTATTGCATCATTCACTGCGCGTTTTACGTCTTCCTGATATACACCATTTATCTCAACTGTTTTTACATTCTGATTCCCGGTAATACGAACCAGTACATTACCGACTACAACCTCGAATTCTTCTTTTTCTAGAGCAGCCTGAATAACCGCTGCCTGCTTACGCATTTGATTCATATCCCCTAACATTTTAAATGGATTCATCATATACAATCCTTTCAGGAAAATATTCCAATAATAGAATAATCCAATACTCTAATAATCCAATAGTTACGATTTATTATTCGTTTATTGGATTATTTGTTTATTCGATTATTTCTTCCCGAGTACTATTTCTACTTTTACTTTTTCACCAAACAGTGAGTAGAATACTCCGTTTAGTAGATCACGCGTTTTTGATTCCGATAATTTATCTTTATGAAATGTAAAAAACGCTTCAACGGTCACTATATCACCAACCACACTCTTTGGTCTAGTGGAACGCATCACACCTGATATTGAGTGGTTATGTTTTTTAAGTTCTGAAATAATGTCAGGCCAGTGTTCGCTTAATTTCTCCACCGTTAATACACCGGTACTTATAGGAGCCGATGTCGCTGTTGGTTGCTTTGGATGTACGACAGGCTGTGCATTTGCGACAACAGGAGCATGCACCATGGCCTGTACTGACTGTACCCCACCATCAAGCTCACAGTACATAACGACTGCCAGTTCTAGCGGAAGATGCGCTATCACAGCTGTTTTTGAATCTATATATGCAGTGTGAAATAGCCTGATAACAGATGTAAGCTCAGGAGCTGTCCAAACAGTTTGCGTTTGTGATGTCACACGCATAACTAATAGCTGTTCAAGTGCGGTAAGACAATCAGATATAAAGAGCCGTATATCCCGACCTGTTGACACTATGGATGCTATATCGGCAAATGCCGCAGCTGTCTGTTTTTTTTGCACATGCAATAAAAATGTGTCACGCATGACCTGGTCACCTATAGACATGGCAATTCGAACAGTTTCTTCGGAAATAGTTCCTTTTGTAAAACTCACGAGTTCCAATTCTTTCACTGCATCGCGAAATGAACCATCAACATGAGATGCAATAAGAGCAAGTGCCCCATCTTCTATATCCATTTTCTCACGCTCAACAATGCGTTTCAGAGCGGATATAAGTTCTTCGTGGCTGGCTTTTTTGAATGCAATAGAAACACATCTGGACTGAATTGTGACCGGAACCTTTTGAGGATCAGTGGTTGCGAGGACAAACACGGCATGAGATGGTGGTTCTTCAAGGGTTTTTAGCAGTGCATTAAATGCTTCTGTCGTCAACATGTGCACTTCATCGATAATGTAAATGCGAAACTGTGAGTTAACTGGTGAAAGTCCTATTGCATCCCGGATTTGGCGTATTTCATCTATGCCTCGATTACTTGCCGCATCAAGCTCTAACACATCCAAGCTCTTGCCTTTTGCTATTGCATCGCAGAACTCGCAGTTACCACATGGTCCGTGCTTTGTTGGAGATACACAGTTAAATAACTTTGCGACAAGTCTGGCAGCCGTTGTTTTCCCGGCTCCCCGTGGCCCGCTAAACAGAAATGCATGCGGCAATTCTGTCTTTGGTTTCGTCAGAAGGCGCAGTAATGACTCCCGAACTGCCAGGTTATCTATTTCATCGACTATTTGTGGACGATAGGTACGATAAAAAGACATAATAATCTAATATTCCAATAATCTAATATTCCAATAATCTAATATTTTAATAGTGTGTTGTAATTTGATTGGAATATTTATTTATTGGATTATTTTTTTATTAATCAGGGTGATGTATACCCAACAGGTGATCTAATCCATGTAGTGCCAAAAACACCATCATGTCATCTACCAGTTTATTTTCTTCAGCTGCTTCTGCAACGACTTGGGGAAATGAAAGGACGATGTCTCCAAGCCGGAGTACACCATCCGGTGACTCAACAAAAGGAGCTAAAGATGGCTGTGATGGATCATTTTGAGGAAATGAAAGAACATCTGTTGTCGCATCTTTTTGACGATATGTTTTATTTAATTGTCTCATCTTTCTATCTCCGACAATTGTGACACTGACTTCCACATTATGTGACCCCTTCATTTTTTGTTCCAGTGTGCGAGTAATAGCTTCCGTTATAACAGCACGATTTGCAGGATAATGAGATTCAGATTGAAACAAAACAGTGATCATATTTATTTATTGTCATTCCCGCGCAGGCGGGAATCAAAAAAACGAACACAGATTCTCGATCAGGTCCGAGATGACAAAACAACTGTACAATAAAAGAAGATTATTTGGAAGATGTAAGTTCTTTCAATATTGCAGA
>CAYSEV010000034.1:0-14320 GCA_964430295.1 uncultured Gammaproteobacteria bacterium | reverse complement strand
AAGATACAAACAAACATAAATCCTTATATCTCAGACAAACGCGTCTGACTGATCTAGGGATTTTTTTTGTGGCAGTAGCCGAGCTTGCAAGGCGTACTGCCACATATGTCGCCGTAGCGACGTCTCTTTGGCTTGACAAAATACCCTATAGTGTTATAATCCACAAATCGGTGCGAGCTATTTGCAGCTTTATATCGATACATAGTTTATTTTTTGCACATTACCATTTTTCTGCAGATACTTCTTTTTTGAAAAAAGGTGACCTGAATGAAACAGAAGATGACCTTCTTCTTTTTCACCACAGGTCATCTTTGACCCCTCGGTCGCAGGCGGCTCGGATAGCCATACGCCACAGACACGACCATCACCCAATTCATCAGTCCCGACGTACGTCGGGAAGAGGTGCGGACCTCGGGCGACTGATGAAGATCATGATAAAGAAAGGAGTAAACCATGAACTTTCCCTTGAAAGTAAGATGGGTACTAACAATTCTTGGCGCGTTCATAGCGTTATTTGGATTGTTTACAGTATTTCTCACCACTATGCAGTGGGTTGATTACCCATCAACCACTATGTTAAATGGTGGAGAAATATTTTTATCCCGTGGGATAGGGCTTGTACTCATCGGCGTTTTCACCGCAATATTCGCCTGGAATAAGTACAGTCCAGCCAAATAGGGATAATCTTATTCAACCGAACTCAACTCGATTTCGCCTAAAGAGAATTGATTCGGATTTTGTAAAAACTTCCAGACACGTGGACCCTGCAGGAAAAAGTGACCTATCGGTCATTATTCGAATCTGTGTGTGTGGGAGTTTTCTTAGTCCCGACGACCATCGAGGTTGAGATATCTCCCGCACGGGTAATGCGGTATAGACATAGACCATGGACAAACCCTACTGTTTTAAACTAGTAGGGTTTTGTTGTTTTTATACCCTCACACTGACACCTGGAAAATGCTCAACGCGAAGATAAACCAGTATATTATGATGCAATACTTCTGATCCAATCAATACCGCCCAATCGCATATATTTCCTGTAATCCGCAGGAGACATGAGGATAAACAACTGCGCATCAGGCTCTGCGGAAAGTTCATCATCAAAATCCACCTCAAGATATTGAATATTAATGCCCTGTTCTCCAAATGCCGAGGAGACTTTCCCAAGCTGCCCTGACGCATGCGGAACCGGGATAGTGACAGGTATAAATTTCTTTTCCCTTTCGTAAATTGTTTTTCCTATGTTCCAGACAATTGATGTTCGCCCAGAATCCAACGGAAGCTCACGCATACCGATCCGTATCAGCGCATTTACCACACGTTGGTGTTTTACACCGGGGATGTGATATTTCATATACACATCACGCATGACATCCGATGCTATACGGATGGGTGCACGCATATATGGTTCTTTAATTCCATCCTCATGGCCTAATCTTTTGTATATGCCGTATACTGTTTGTTTCCCGCGTTTTACCAAGTCCTCGGCCAATATCATATCCGTTTCTCCATTTTTCCCTAACCGTTTGCGAATAACAGATTGTAACTGTTCTAATCCATACTTTGTAGCAACAGCATCCAGAGTCGATACATTCAAATGGTGATTAGCTTCCTGTGATAGTTTAATACGATAATGGCCGAAATCTGATACCTCTTCGCTAAACGAAACAACTTCCCAACGATCCGGTTGTGTTTCCCGCTCTACCGCGAGGATAGAATCTATATCTGAGGCATCCAGGTAGGCTATGGCCAAATCAAGTGCGGTACTGTTTGCCGGCAACGCCATGTGTTCTCCGGCTCCGTCTGCAACCTCAACGATTGTTGTTCCTTTTTCCAGACATTCCTTCAAATTGCGCAGCATCCTGTATCCTCGCATGTCCGATGAAGTGTAATACGTAAACATTTGCTGAAGCCGCTGAATCTTTTGATGTGCAGCTTCACGATATCGTTCCCGCCCGGGCAGTTCGTAGAGGGCATCAAGAAGTGACGACTGCCATTTAATTTCCTCACTTTCCATAACAAATCGAAATCGAATAGGAACGCCACCAATATGTATGTCTATATGTGTTGTGCGCTGAACACCGCTCGAAAGAAGTTCTGAGAACTGTTTCATATCATCAGATTGAACAACCCCTTCTTTTTCCAGATAGGAGAGGAATCGCTGCGCATACGTGACGAAACTATATTCGGAGCGATATAACTGGGGATGATCGTGATCCTTGAGCACAACAGTAAAATACGCAGGGATCCACGCTGTTTCTATATTGTCCAGTTTTCCATGACAGACTCTCCAGGCATCAGCCAGATTCGGAATTTTATCGGAAAATGATGTTATGCCATGATCGTTTTCCAACTGCGTATATTGTGCAATTTTTGTATTCAAAACGCTTAATGAATCGCCATAAGCAGACTCATTATGCGGCATTCTATGTTCAGTTTTGTTATGTTTTTGTTTGAGAATTTTTGGAGCACATAGGTCTCCAAGCTCTCTGGCTATATCGTGCATGCCAAACCCGACAGCCAGCGGCACATAATACTCCATTGTCTCTGCCGCCTTCATGCGTATGCTTCTTGGATTCATTTTTCCTTTTCTAGCGGTTTTCATATAATGAATCCTGTCCTCTAATTTAACTACAATGCTGAACGGATCATGAGAGATAAGCTCATAGAGCCGCTGATGCGTTTTGAGTGGCTGATTTGAATCCTGATAGGTGGTTTTGAGCTTCGTTAACAGCTCTACAGAGTGGGCAATCGTCGGATCGTACTTTGCAAATAAGGTAAGTAGTAACCCCTCTGTTATCTGGTATCCTTCGGGGTAATCTTTGGAATCCTCGATCGCGTCATGCATGAGCGCTATGGCTGCTACCCGTGCATCCATCCCCCTCTCTGTTACCCTGACGGCAATTTCATATAGATGAGATGCCCAGGAGCTTCCATCGAATCTGGATTTTTTCTTGTTTTCCATCTTCCACTTTACCGATTCTATAGCTACCATTTCGGCCAACTCTACCATTTGTATTTCCCCAGGTGTCCATCCGCGTTGTTCGGCAAGCGTATACAATGCATTTCGAAGTTCAAGGCAGTCAGGTTGAAACCATTCATTTTTGGAGACGTCACTGCCGAAGCGGCTGCGAAGACCTGCTTCTGTAAGACCCTCCACCGGTAAAACAACCCGTTCTGACGACATGTATGGGATTATATACCACAAGAATAGGAAAAACCAACCATATTGAATATTGACGAATAACACCGCAATATTGTACTATCAGACTAGTATGAACGTGGCTGTTAGAACCATTATTGCCCAACACTTTACGCTCCTTAAAACGGGCGGGGTCGGCGTGATGGCGTAACAATAAACGCAAAGAGAAGAAATCACACGAACCCCGCATAAAGAAGCGGGGTTTTTTTGTGTTATCGTAGCTTTTTCGATTCATAGAGAAAGAGCGTACGAGGCACTATGTCGCGCCAGCGACGTGTCATTGATTTGCACATTACCAATTACATAAATAGACAATAAAGAGGACAAAAGACTCTTCTTGTGTTCTTTTTGTTGTCTATTTTTTACCCATAGGAGACGAAAAGTATGAGAAAATCTACCCAACAACCCATACCTGAAAAAGAAAAATGCCAGTGCAACACAGGTAAACATCGGGGTCATAAATGCAGAGGTAGACACCTCGGCGATCCTTCTAAAATGTGTGCATACTGTCGTAAAGGACATGAAAATCAGGCACACCATCATGAGGAAGGCAGCAAGAAAAAAAGCAAATGGAAGCTTATCTTCTGGTAGCTTCCCTATTCATGACCCTGCGCCCTGGTGTAGGGTCATGAATGTCTTTTTTTGCTTTCTTATACACGCGTATTTGTGCATTTATGCACCTGTTTCTCCTATTCACACAACAACTATTCACAAACGCCTATTCTGAAGCCGCAAACGTTTTTGCTGTTTCAATTTCGGCGTTTGTGAATTGTCTATCACACTCCCCCCGCATTCAACGGCAATTGCGCCGAAAAAAATGCGGGGGTTTTGAGTATTCTTGCCGTATAGCGTTAGGAAAATTATAGGCTATATTGTATAATCCCTGTACGCCAAATTTATGTCACTTGGAACAGAAGCAAAAGCATCGACATACCAACCTAAACCGGAACTTGAAATACGTGAAGAGTTCAGAGATGTCGTGCGTGTTATTCCTCTGCAAGTGGCATCATTTTCAGAACTTCGTTACGGCATGTTTCTCACCGATTCTGAGATTGAGACCGAGTTTACCCGATCAATGAATAAAGAAATGGCCATACGCACTTTCAGACAACTCAGCTCTTCTACCCCCTATCTCACACGTATGATCTGGGAAAAAAAAGACGCTGATAGTAAAAGCCCTGATATGTATATATTACCGGGCGGTGGTGGACTAGACATACCAAGTCCAACACCCGACCAGATCATTCGAGGTGGCCTCATGGAATTAGAAGATGAGACCCACCATAAAACGCGCAATGCCAGGCTTAGATTAGACTGTACTCGCAACTATGGGTTTGATATGAGAAAAGGAAACGTGATTACCAAGCGAAGAAATCGTGAGTCCCTGATCGTAGCATATATCCCTCGCGGACAGAGTACCAAACGCAGGTTTGTGAGAAATGAAAAAATTGTGATAACACAGCGATTCACAGTAGAGCAGGTGTCACATCTACTCCATGATGAGGTGCATGTGTCCTCAGCACACCCGGGAACACTTATCGATAATCTGTCTATGAAACCCGAACGACATGCCCAGTTCGGCGTCATTGTAGACCTCGAAGAGACACGCCGCACCAGGAACGCTATAGAGACAGAAATGTGGGTGTATGAAGCAACCATGTGGAAACGACTTGCTCTGGCACTGCTGCACAGACAATCACCCAACATACGAAGCAAATTCCGTAAACACGAACATAAACTCAGATTGTCTGAAAATCCTACTGATATTACTTCCGCAACTATGCTCATGATCGCTATACGGGACTTAATCCCAAAGATTGAGCAATCGTATACCGTCTCCTCATCACAAAAGGCTCAAAATAAAAAAGACCCACATATCCAGATGCTACTTAGAGCAGAAATTCCAGAACATATGATACATAACCGCCTTGCATTAATGCGAGATATGGAACTGGCATATAAGGATGCATTCCATACGAAAAAGCACCGTAAGAAAAAATCCAATATGAAATAAATAACGAATTATATGAACTGTTTACTGTATATATAAATTTTTCAATACACGACTAGCGTGCGTTATTTACAGCAGACCAACGTATTTTATATATTTGTTGGAATGATATAACCAATACTTCTACAAACCTCCACCTGAAACATACGTAGTCTGAGGATTAATTCTTCCGCGCGAAAACCCCAATTGTAATCGAATTTTTTTAGTACTACCTCTGGCATTCGCAAGTTGATAGAGAATATATCGTTGAAATGTAGGATCAAATAGTTTGTCAGTTACGTTGTACATAAATGGCCTCGAAACTTCCGATATTTTTTTACCAACCTCCATCGGTTTACCCTTCTTATTCATAGTACGAGTGTACCGTTTGCCCTGAGCCAATCGTAGTTGAATTCTCCCACGTTTATCCAAACTTACATCAAATGACATCTCTCCAAAAAACGGAGATCCATCCTCTTTTGTTACTTCGATATCTTTTAACAATTTACCTGTTAAAGCTGACAGAACAACTGTTGCATTTACTTTATCCCGTATTCCTAATTGAGATATGGTATATCCCTCATAATTTATATCTGGTACAGCGCTAAACAGGTAATCTTCCTTTACACCTGCTCCATTCTCAATTTCAGGTGTAAGTTGGATTCTATCTGAAGTCGTGTTTCTTTCTTGTTTCTCAAGTCTTGTTTTTTGTAACCATATGTTCATTGCAGCCAATGTATCCGGAACCCGAAAGCCGATAGCAACTGCGTTTTCTGCTCCTACTCGCCTAAGTGCAGCAGATGATAGTCCGGGAAGTTGAGCAAATTTTTCCGCATTAAATCCATCAGGAGATGCTGTGCCTAGTATTAATATATTTGGATCATCTCTGAATCGAAGCCCTACAGATACATCTGGATTTGTCGGCAACCCAATCGGTTTGACTATGTCAGATCGAACTACGTTTGTATCTGCACCGTATTCTTTAAATATTTCACCAATCTCTGATTTAAACCCTGTTGCTGCGATAACATTGTCTGCTATTATGAGTTCGCCTTTCGCATTTCTTATTCTATCCCCATTTTCATTGTACAGAAGCATTCTTCGCTCTTCGTACGGTTTTAGAAAATCACCTGCAGCATAACCGACATCTCCAACTCTACCCTGTACAAATTCGACTAAATTTTCCCTTCCCAATCGATTACTAATATCTCTGAGTAACCCATATCGCGGTCTGCTTGTACCTTCGGTAGAGGATACGATATAGATCTTTTTTACCTGTGACATTGACATTTTTCCGGAGTCAAAAATACCTGTGATATTTTCAATGAGTGTGTCTTTAGAATTTCCTGATCCATAGATCACCAATGTCTCACCTATGATTGCGGTCTTACCTTCGGTTCTATCTGCAATTGCAGCAAATGCATCTTTGGTTGTGCATAATTTTGGCAAATTATCATACTCTTTTCCGTCGGCGATGATACCCTCAGCTCTCGTTCCATCCACGTCAAATCCAAATGATTCCTTCCCCAATCCTGTAGAGACAACGACCACATCTGTCCGAATTTTTATAATTTCAGAAGAGCCATCCTGTGGATTTGTTATTTCCAACGTTACAAGCTTGTCTCCTTTTCCGCCATCCGACAGCGGTACAACTTCCAATACTTTTGTTTGAAATGCAATATTTTTTATACACATCGCAGCATTTAGTGCGATGGTCAATTGCAATTCTTCGTTGGTTGCGTATAAGCTGGGTGAAATATCCCCAACCTTTGCAGAGTACGGTACGACAGCATTAATGTCTCCAACTCTAGCGTTCGGACTTGCCTCTGATCGTTGACCTGGATACCAACCTGTTGGATCACTCCAAAGACGAACAGTTTTTTCTTCAGGTCCCTGAGGAGTATCAGGCATTTCGCGCCTCCCGGTTCTTCTCCCATTTGCACTATTTAGCCTCCAACCTTCACCCAAAACCCATGCAAACGGACCGCCGGGATTTGTCCCCTGATCTACAACTAAGGCATTTTCAGCCAGATCAGGACGCTGACGGGCAAGCTCACTCATAGCAGCTACACCATGAACCCCTGCGCCGATTACCAAAGCCGGGACATAATCTCCAGTGGACAGAGTTTCTTTCGTTTTATCTGATAAAGATTCAAAGTGTTGCTGCAAATATACGCTTGTCGCTCCGAAATCCGCGCGTGCAAGTCCAACCAGATATGGGGTAAATACAGAGAGCAATTCGACCGATTTAACATATAACTGTTCAATGTCGGACAGTTCGCGCTGCTTCGCCAAATCCCGAAGCCGAAGTAAAAATTCAACTCGAGGAGATTCTCCCTGTTGATTTAACCCCACGGGAACCACTTCATCCATTTTGTCTTTTAAAGACTGTATCGATCGAAAGGTCTCTACTAACGGATGTACTGAATCTAAAAATCGCTGCCTGGCGTATTCAAATGCTTCCTTGTTAATCCCTAAATCAATCATCGGGGAAGGTTCCTCTGCCCTCTTAAAAAATTCCGAAACGTTTATCCTTGATACCTGTTCGAATGCTTGAGGGTCTATGCGTGCACGTGCTTTTGTATACTCTCTATATAAACCAAACAGATTTCTTCGTTGTTGTCTATCTTCATCGGTCATCGTCGGCAAGTCTGCTATAGCATTTAATACGGCAGATGCATTTTTTGTCCTGAATGCCTCACGTATTTCAAGATTTTTTACTCTCCTGGCAAACGAGCGTACTTCTACTTTTAATTGAATTAATTGATCTATATCCTCTATTGATCTGGCTTTGAATGTATCTATTTGGGCAAATATTTTTTCCTCGTCAAATGGTGTCCCTATATATTTGCGGCGAATACTGCTTATGAACGCTTTGCGCTCAAGGCTTCCTATCCGCGTTATATACGCATCGATAAGTTGCAGTTGAGCTGAGTTTGTAGCCAAACCCCTCGCACGTTGTATTAAAGCTGATGCCTCTTTAAAATCTTGTGCTGATGATACGTTTTCATACGCATCCAATCTGGCGTCTTCAAATTCCCAAAATGCGATCTCAGATGTATACGCATCGAACAGTGCTTTTGAATCCGGTATTTCGCTTATAGAATTTACATATTCCCGCGCTTCATCAAAATCATTATTTACGATTGCATTGAGAACCTGTGCTTCACTATTGTATTTGTTGTAGATATCCCGTATCCGCAGCACTATTCCCTCAATACGACGACGCTCTAAAACATCTTCTTCAGTCCTCGTTGGCAACGTGCGAACAAATTCCAATGTATCTCTGAAATCAGTACTATAATCAAAAAGTAGCACGTCCTGTGCGCCTTCAGGGATAGTTTTGATTTCTCGAATCAGATCATTTAACATTTCTCTATCTACTTCTTTTAACCCATCCTCCGGGGCAATTTCAGCTGTTATATCAGAATCAATCACGTCGACAAGTAGGCTTATAGCCCGTTCCTGAGACAATTGACGATCCAGCAATTCCTGACGTTTATCCCGTAAGCGAAAAATGTCATCCCCATATTGTTCATCTACTAGTACGATTCTTCGTTGCAGATCATTTTCCCGGACTATTGTGCGAAATTCTTCTGTAAATGAACGAATTTGATTTCGATCAGCATCAATCTCATTTTTTTCATCAACTATGGTCTGAAGCAGCACTCTATCGGATCCATCCAGTGCAAAATCAATGACATTTCGAGCCTCCCTGCCTGATAATCCATTTAAGGCTCTGGAACGGAATTTTTCTAATAACTGACGGTCATTCTCCGTTTGTTGTTTTAACTCCAATTGGGTAATGAGTGTCTGACGTTGTTGGAAATCAGGCACTAATTGTGTGATGGTGTCAGACTGAATAGAACCTGAATCAATTGAACGGATATAGCTATCGAATGTCGTATCCGAAATCGGTTGCGGACGTGAAGCATCAAAACGTGCAAAAAGTTCTTGAAGCTGTCTTCTGCGTAGACCTTCTGAGGATTCACCACCAGCTCTTTGATTTGGTGTTTGAAGTTTTGCCCCACCCGTTTTTTCCTGAAGTCTTTCTATACCTTGATCTGCCAGAGCAGAAAATATTTGTTCTCTATCTTCATCTTGTAAATTTGCGTTATTACCTTCTTCTTTCATTCTCAAATAGGCATCCAACAATAAGGAACGATTTTTTTCCGAAGTATTAGGATTTGTTGAATTTGAATCCGGACGAAACAAAGGTGATGAAGCACCTCTTGTTGAGGTATCATTATTTAATGTAAGGTTAAAAAGTTGCTGTGACAATCCTCTTATATCAATGTCTCCTGCAGGCTCATCAAGAACACTGCGAAATCCTGGAGGTTGAAATAAGAGCAGTCGAGCAGCTTCATCGGATAATACGAATCCACCAGCTCCTTGTATATCTATTGCAGATTCCTCACGCCCATCCAGATTTTTTGGCTCATCTATATTACCATCAGCGACCATATACTTTCAGCGTAATATATATAACATATCAAGATCAATGCTGAATTTTTTGGTTGTATCCCACAGCAAAATCACACTCCGGAATGTGTCAAATAATTCAATCCATTAACGGTATGGCATGTGAAAATCGCAGAGGAAAACGATTATCAATACAATTCTGCCTGTGTAAACAGCAAACCTATTTCTTTTGCAGCTGCTTCAGGAGAATCGCTTCGGTGTACGACATTGTGCGCCTTACTTTCTCCATAGGCCTTGCGGATTGTGCCTTCAGGATTTACGGCAGGATCAGTCGGTCCACACAGATCAAATACTTTTTGAATTGCCCCTTCGCCGGACAACACCATTGCAACAACAGGCGTAACCGTCATGTCAGTCACAATAGATGGATAGAATGGTTTATCAGCAATATGTGCGTACCAGATATCCAGGATTTCTTTTGTGAGTTTCACAAGTTTAAGCGCTTTAATCTCTAATCCTGCACGCTCAAACCGGTCAACGATTTGACCGACTACTTTTTTTTGAAATCCGTCCGGTTTTATGAGTACAACTGTTTGCTCGATCATGATGCCCTCCGTTTAAATATATGTATACATAATATAGTACGAAATTAGCCGGATAAGTTCAAGGTGGTTTAGCTATTCATCATTGCGTATTGTAGTCGCCCCATCATGCGCCGTGAAGATGTATTACGACGGGAAAACATAGAAGCATGCCGTTGAATATACTGAATAACATCTTCGCTCTGAACCTCCGTCAAATACTCATACGAATGATATGTTTCTTCTCTCCCTGGAGCCAGTATGCGAAGCGGTACACGCAAGAAAACCCCGTCTGAACGTTTCCATGCAAGACCTCGTTCTTCCGACAACGCTCGGGATATGCTATAAAGCACCGATTCCTCCCATGTCCGGATTTGCCATATCTTCACCTGTGCTGTAGCCATTTGTTGAATATGACCATATTGTACTGATCGTTCCCGCAATATAGGTTCATTCACAAATAATCGCCTATTATGGAGAATTGTTTTTACCGCTATGTCTGTATTTGGAGACATCACCCCTCCTGCAGATGGTTCAACCGTGGCGAGCACACGCTGCATGGCAACACTAAGCGCACGAACATGAGATCGATATTCCCGTAGAATTGATTGTATAGCCGGAGATCCAACCTGTAATGGCGTATCCTGGGTTACATCTGTCCAGGCCGTAAGTTGTAAATCCGCAAACTCTACTGCACTCTCTACACGTCTGAGCATGACAGGCGTTATATCAGGTATTTCGGTCTTTGTGGCAGTCTTAAAAAGATCACGATGAGCGTGGATCATGGCTTTCCCACCCTCTGCAAACGCAGTCGGCATACTCATATTGCCAGACACATATGCCAGCGCATCCAGATAGACGGCAGCATGTCCCAACTCTGTACCACGAAGCTCGGGAGCATCACCCGGGAGCTGTTCTGCTTTAAATGCGTATCCCACAACTTCCATGGGGTTGAGTATACCCCAAAAGACCTATAGAAGTAAATTGCTCTACTAATTCTTAGGACAGGCAAACACATCCATACAGCGCTTTTGCCATACTGCATTGCCAATCGTTCCGCATGCCTGATTACATGACTTCGTGCCTGAATTTATATCAGCGCAAATAGACGCACATCGTTTTTTATACTGGTTGGCATACTCTTGTGAAAGCCCTGAAGGAGGCACGCACTTACTCTCACAGTTTACCTGTACGATTGTCGGTGTTGGTGTTGAGCCTGAGTCTGGTGTCGGTGTTGGCGTTGAGCCGCCTGCCGGTGTGGGTGTCGGTGAGCTTGGAACAGGCATCTTTGCACACATATTTGTACACATAGTCATGTATTTCCCTAACTTCTGTGGAAGATTATCTGTACACGCCTGACTACATGTCTTACCGGACTGAACATCGCCACATACCTTGTTACATATACCTTTTACAGCTCCTGCACCCTGGTCAAATGCGGCACCAGCCTTTTCACAATACTGACTACAGCTTCTATCTGCGAGTGGTGAAATTTTGTTACATGCAGTCAGAAATACTTTCGATTTTACACCGACAGCTTCTGCCGCTTCCATACAACTCATGCTTCCGTTTAAAACCTTAGGACAAACGTTCGTACATGCTGCTGTTGATCCTCCAAGTCTTGTACAAAGTCCAACACACTGTTTTTCCTTATCATTACTGGCGTGACTTCGAAGATCCGTTCCTGAACCTGCGGCAAACATAGCCACACCTATCACGACAGACATAACAGCAAATGGAATTATAAATACTAATGGAGACATTTTTTGTTGCAACATACGATAATACCTCTGAATCTACAATGACAAATATATATGAAGTTGTCAATACATATACAGCCATCTAATCGAAAATTCTGGACGTTTGAAAACGAAGAGCTCTTCAAGTCAGAAAAAATATGGACCACTAACGTTTACAGCGATAGTAAACCTACCAGTTTCGAGTCATTCGGCTTATTCCATACAACAGCAAGATTGAGGTTTTTCTGTATACAATATTTCTTTAACAGCTTGTTAATATCTGTTGTTGTAACGGTATCTAATTTTGCTAAGTAGGCATCCAGCGTTATGATCGGCTCGTTAAATACTTCCTGCCGTCCATAAAATTCTCCCATAAATTCCGGATCTTCACTTTTAAATGCAAACATGGTCCTCATCCGCTTTTTGGCAACCGCGAGTTCTTCTTCTGTTACCCCTTTATCTGCAGCCAGTGATACTTCATGAAGGATTGCTTTGAGTGCTTCTTCTACTTTTGCTGTGGCAACCCCTGCATAGATTGACCAGTATCCGACATCAGCCCACGCATCTGAAGAACTGCGGACATGATAACAAAGCCCCCGCTTTTCTCTGACTTCTTTAAATAATCGTGATGTAAACGAAACACCCATGATAAGGTTAAATAATCCCCATGCAAATCGATCTTCGCTGCCGCGGGCAAATGTCCGTAACCCAACATTTATATGTGCCTGCTGTGCATCCGGCTTTGTGACAACAACGGATCGCGGGGCATCCTGAGAATCGTTCGCGACAGGTTCTGGCGGAGCTGTTTGCTCAGCTTTCAGCGATCCAAACCATTCCGCTGTCTTTGCCTGTACAGCTTCTGCTGCATCTAATTTTCCTGCCAACACCACCACCATTTTTTCCGGTTTATACCAGGCAGTATGATAATTTCTGAGAGTCGTAGCATCAGAGGACATAAGCGATTCTATTTCTCCAATAATGCGCATACCAAGCTTCGAATTTGGATACATCATGCTGTGAAACGCTTCTCCCACCTTCGCTGCGGGTTCATCGTCATATCGCTTCATTTCTTCTAAAATCACATCCCGTTCCTTGTCCACATACTGCTGTTCCAGTCGGGGGTTTAAGGCTAATTCTTTGTTAATATCCAGTGCCAGTTCCCAATCCTCACCGAGTACTTTGTTGTGATAGTTGGTAATATCTATATCTGTATATGCATTTTGGAGCCCTCCGGCGCGCTCGATAGTATTTACATCTTCTGTTGTCGGATATTTTGTTGTCCCTTTAAACACCATATGTTCCAGAAAATGTGAGATACCGTTGATTTCAGGTGTCTCATACCTACTCCCTACCCCAACCATGACACTGGTAGCCACACTGTTTACGCCCTCCATCGGGATAAGGATGACGCGTGCACCATTTCCAAATACTGTTTTTTGATACGGCAATGCAGAAGAATTGTTATCCATAGAAATCTATCGTAGCAAACTTGTAGACTTATCGCCAGCCATTAAAACATGTGATATCCGTGTAATCCTTCCGTACCTTTTCTCGGAGGTTGAACCAAAAGACTTTGCATATCAGCATCGGATACACGGGAAAAATACATGCCAGTAGCAAACATATTTAATACCGCATCGTATCCCTGACCTACTTGGCCGGAAGCAAATGCCTGCTCAATAGTAAGCGGAATGTGAGTAATCAGTCGAGGGTTTGTGTAAATGGCGACACTTGTTTGTAATTCGCGAAGATGAGCGCGCGCGCCTCGTGAAAGATGAAAATATTTAGGAACACCATCAAGCAACGCATCTATAGCATGATAATCAACAGGATCACAAACAACATATTCTTCAACAACTCTATATGCAACGGCCTTCGGTGCAAAACTGCTTAAGCCGGCACCCACTTCAAAAATACGCAATTTACTTCCAAATTTCCCTTTTAGCATATCTTTAGCGGGAAATGCAGAATCATATTCACTCTCATCGCGATCTGTAATGGCGATTACATCTCCCTGCCTTCTGACGTCTGCTACCAGGATTTCGTCTCCGTCCACTCTGCACTGATACCCATTAAATAAAAGAGCATCTGCGCCCTCATTAAAATCAAAACCGGCTTCATTCATGATTCTATGGTGTCAAATTATTTCATGAGATGCAAATGCAACCTTATATTTTTTTGCTATCATGTACCGTTACATGATAGCAGAATCAATTAAATTCTATTTCACTTTTCCCCACGAAAAAACCCCTGTTCGCGCAAATGCGAAAAGGGGCTGTTATTCGTCGCCCTTCGTAATTCTCATTACTCGGGCATAAATCAATCTGATTCTTGTTTCAACACGCTTGTATTCTCTGAAGTGAAACATGTTCACTCCAAGGAAAGC
>CAYSEV010000033.1:0-14496 GCA_964430295.1 uncultured Gammaproteobacteria bacterium | reverse complement strand
AAAACAGGTAAGGGCGCAAGCTCTTCGAGGGTTCGAATCCCTCCCTCTCCGCAAATACACATATGTTTAGGGAAAATTTTAAAATATTGCTCTTCAAGTGGTACCGTACGTATCTGCATAATCTGTTTTTAAATTTGAATGGAAACATTGCGTATACGCGTTTTTATGAAGTATAGGTGGTTTTTGTCAAAAAAAAATCTTACGTATATCGGGGCAGTTTTGACAGCAATCTATCTACTATATAGTTTGTTCAATTCCTCAAAAACGATACCATACGACCAGGATGAGATACATACTTTTTATGAAACCGAAAGCTTTGAACACATCAAACATTTTGATTTCACTTCTGAGTATTGGAAGCGTCCTATACATTTTGATCATCCTCCTGTATCACGATATTTATATGGAGGATATCTGACGATGTTATTGGGAGATTTTTCTCACGTAAGAGAAGATCTGATTGATCGATACGGACAATGGGTGTTTGGAAAGTTTGCTGCCCAAAGTGATTATTATGTTTCTCCTTTCCCTCTTTACATAAATCATATGCGATATATAAGTGTTTTGCTTACGTGGTTGACCATTTTGATGGTAGCCTTCATCTGTCTCTATTTAACTAATTCATTTTTTTCGCTAGCCATAGCGCTACTATTGGTTCAGAATAATTTGTTCACTCATATGATGCTTAAATCATTGCCGGATTCTCCGTATATATTTTTTTCTTCACTGGCACTGATTAGTTTTATATACTTTATGTGGAAAAAATCACGTAAGGGTTTACTGTTGTCAGGTATTGCAGGAGGGTTATCGTTAGCGTCTAAGTTAACGGGTGTCATCTATTTTATAGTAGTTTCAGCATATTGCCTTATCGATATAGATATATCCCAGTTTAAATTAAGGGAACAGATATATACGATCATAGGTATATTATTTGTTGGATTAACTGTTTGGATTTTAATCAACCCATCTCTGTACAATGACCCATACGCAACAACACTTAAATATTTTTCGGTTAGAGAAACAATACTTCATCTACAGGTCTTAGATACACAGAATAAACATGTAGTATTACATACGTTGAATGACAGACTTTTGGCCATGTGGCACGTGTTTTTTAGTGGTAAAGATCCAAATTCAGGTAGCATAACAAAATATCCCTTCATAAATTTTTCTAGTTTTTTTCTGGGACTATATTTCTTATTAAAAAAATCATTAATTAAACAATCTATTATAGAAAGGCTTGTATTATTGTATTTAGTTATTACGTTCGCTTATATCTTTCCATTTTTAGAACTAAATTGGCCCAGGTATTATCTCCCATTTGTTATTCCGATACTGCTTACGAGCATGTACGGTTTTTGGGGATTGTATAAAGCCATTCTATATACTATACCGAGGATGACGTCTAATCGAGTATGATGGATGGTATATATAATTATGAATTTATTTATACAATTGGCAAGACACAAAAAACCTATTGCGCGTATCTTGCTTTCAGGATTATGGATTGCGATCTCAGAATTTGCACGAAACGAATTGCTGTTTAAATATGTATGGGTTCGGCATTATGATTCTCTCCATCTGACATTTGAAACAACTCCTCTTAACGGGATTTTATGGCTGTTATGGAGCATCATATTCTCCTATGGCATATATGAATTACTCAGTGTCTTTTCAGTGAAAAAAACTATCGCATTAGCGTGGATATTTGGATTTGTTCTTATGTGGATTACTATCTTTAATTTACAGGTATTACCACTACGCCTTTTGCTTTGGGCTATTCCACTGAGCGGTATCGAAGTATATGTATCTGTGTTACTACTGAAGAAACTTACAGCATAGCAATATATGGCAAACCCGCAAACCTACTGTGATTTTGTTCAAGACCTCCCTCTTACTGATTTACATAGAATCTATCATGATACTGCGTACGGATTCCCAATATCTTCTGATGATCAGTTATTTGAAAGACTCATCCTGGAAATCAATCAGGCAGGATTAAGCTGGACCACTATTCTAAAAAAACAATTACATTTCCAAAAAGCGTATGACAACTTTTCGATTAAAAAAGTTGCATCATATACGGATGTTGATCGACATCGATTGTTGCAGCATGCGGGAATTATACGCAATCGCCTAAAAATAGATGCAGCTATTTATAATGCAAATAGAATCCTGGCGTTGCAAAAAGAGTTCGGTTCGTTCAAAACCTGGCTGGATATGCATACAACATACAACAAAGATACATGGGTAAGATTATTTAAAAAAACATTTCATTTTACCGGTGGAGAAATCGTAAACGAGTTTCTTATGAGTACAGGGTATCTTCCCGGCGCTCACACGCAAAAGTGCCCTGTATATAGCTTACTCTCTAAAAAGTAATTAAAAATTATTCCATACAGTAAGCAACATATGCATCTGTTTTGCGACACTTCCCGTTTGAAATTCTGTAGTATATACTAGGAATATATGGATCGAAACGAAGCTGCAGAAAGAATTCCAATGCAACGAAAAGTCCTATTAACATGGACATCTCCTTCAAGATTATTTAAAAAAAGAGATAAAGAGTATTTTACAAATATTGGCGCCATTGTATTTCTTTTGATCGTTATTTTGGTATTTGCCAGAGAATTTCTTCTCATAGCAGCTGTTGTTTCTGTGGTTTTTCTGATTTATGTATTGTCAACCGTACCACCAGAGGATATTACCCATCACATAACAAATCTTGGCATTGAGAGTGCTGATCACGTCTATCGTTGGGATGAATTATCTTCATTCTGGTTTGAAACACAATGGGATCAGACGATGCTTCAGATACAGCCATTTATGGGAGCCCGCATCATTTTATTATTGGGACATGAGCATAAAGAAAAAATTCGTGAACTGATGTCGGAATATATTACCTATAGAGAAACTCCCGACAAATCTTGGGTGGATAATGCAGCAACTTGGCTATCTGAAAAAGTCCCACTCGAAAAACCTACCCGCTAATTTACCTTCAGACCGGTTTCAAGGTATAATACGCTTCATGCTCCTGTAGTTTAACGGATAGAATAGGGGTTTGCGGAACCTCTGATCGCAGTTCGATTCTGCGCGGGAGCGCAGTACGTTGGGCAATCCCTCCAATATTTACGGAAAGGTGCCGGAGAGGTTAAACGGCCAGGTCTCGAAAACCTTGGGAGTCGAAAGGCTCACGCGGGTTCAAATCCCGCCCTTTCCGCACGTTAGCATTCATGAGTCATGTTGCATCCTTTGCATATATGTCAAAACAGACCCTTGGTTATCTCTCCCTTTTTGCTGCAGCTGCACTGTATGGTTCACAAAACATAGCAACAAAAATCGCGGGAAATAGTGTATCTCCGTTTTTGTCCACCTCCGTACGCGCGTTCGTCGTTGTGTTACTGGTTGTATGGTTTGTTTCGTGGAAGAGGGTTGCAAAAAAACATATTGGCTGGTTTATAGCGCGGTCGAGCGCAAATATACTCTCCACAACCGGATTGTTTTTCGCAATCACAAAAATCCCTGTCGGGACAGCATTATTTTCATTTTATGCCGGCATGATCCTTGCCACTACGCTTGTTGGAATTATGCTGTATAACGAGCGTATGTCAACAGTTAAGTATTTGTCCCTTTTATTAACCGTTATCGGATTACTCTGTATGTATATGACAAATTCAGGGTTTATGTTTAATATGTTTATATTCATTGCCGCAGCGGGGGGTGTTTGTGCGGGATTATGGAGTATTTTTTCCCGACCGTTAACAGGGATATATCCACTAACGCAGCTAGTCGTTTTGGATAACGCACTTGCTTGTGTATTTGCGTTTATGTTTTCTTTGGCGCTAAGAGAACCAATGGCAGGAGTTACTATGAGTATTCCACTTGTATCATTATCGTATTTGGGGTTGACCCAGGCGTTTACAGGACAACTTGTTGCATACGGATTTAGATATATAGACGGCCAAATCGGAAGCATTATCCTGCTTAATGATACGATTATCGGAATCGTTCTTTCGTTTTTCTTTTTTAAAGAATCTCCTTCAATGAATGTGATTATCGGGGGACTGTTAATTTTTAGCGCCTCAGTATTACCTGCTATATTCAGTAAACCGGAAAAACAATAAATTTACGTTTGGCGGATATTCAGGGTATAATGCGAACGGTCGCATCTGTAGTTCAATGGATAGAATGAGGCCCTCCGAAGGCTTTGATGACAGTTCGACTCTGTCCAGGTGCACATACAGTATACTCAAAAAATATATGGATACAAAAAAAACAACCGATATTAAAAACCTGATTTTTGAAGCCGCAGTCGTAAAGCGGATGAAACGTACCGGTTGGATGATCATGGGTGACAATGAAGAGGGTGTAGGTGAACACACATTTATGACGTCTGTGATTGCATATTTTTTGGCAAAAGAACTTCATGCCAATATGGAAACGGTACTGATTATGAGTATCTTTCATGATTTTCATGAAGCAAGAACCGGTGACATGGACAAGATCGCCAAATTTTATATGACCCGCGATCAGGATCGTGCCAATACCGATATCTTTAAGGGGATTGATGATGCATTATTGGAACTTCTGACCATATACGAACAAAAACAAACGCTTGAGGCGCAAATTACATATGAAGCAAATGTCCTTGCATTTCTTGTAGAACTTAAACTCCTTGTGGAAAAGGGAAATACTCATGCAGGTGAGTGGCTGAAGGGGAATGCTACACGGCTACGGCTGCCTGAAGCGATAGCACTTGCAAAAGAAATAGAAACAACGGATTCACATGATTGGTGGAAATCTATTCGAAAAACTCTGCATGAAGAATTTGCGCAGTAACATACGAGACGTCGTACAATCTAAGGCAATCCGTGGGGGATCGCTTGAAACAATACTGCCGGATCTGTATACACTCCGCGAGTGTATAGAAATAAATCCATGGCATGATCACCAGTCTGTTTTTGACCACACTACTGCATGTCTGGCATCATTTGAACAATTTTTAGATGAATTATTTTTTTCTACAAAAAAGCACGATATAAAGCTCATGGCGTATTTGGATGAACATGTGTACAGCATCAGCAGGGCTGATCTTATACGGTTGGGAATAGTTTTCCATGACATAGCAAAACCGGCATCGTATGAACTAGATACAAAAACTGGTATGAGCAATTGTCCACATCATGAGGTACAAAGTGCTCTTGTCACAGCGACGTTGGCACACGCATTTGATATACCAAAAGGTGCAGTACGGACAGTATCTCAATTAGCACTACTCCATATGAATGCAAATACTGTGGTGAATACAGCAATGCAACAGAATGCGGTCTCTGTATTTGATTCATTTCATGAAGTAGTTGCGGATTTATATTTGCCACTTCTGTTACTTGCGAGGTCCGATGCGCTTGGAAGTGATTTTCCGATACTGGATCCCGAAACATGTGAAAAACGTACAGCCCGTATAGATGAGGCTATTCATAGGTTCTCACTTTCGCTTGAGTGAGTGGTTGTAGATCCCTTGCGCTTGTTCACTGGTCGCAAGGAAGGTCCCGAGTAATACGAGCAAGCTTCCTGCAATAAATTCTATCGTGAGAGTTTCCCCAATAAACAAACTGTTATAGATAAATGCAAACATCGGTTGCAGATAATTTGTGAGGGATGCTGTCGTTGCTGAGGAATGTTTGATAGCCCACTGATGAATCAAAAACGTTGTCGCGGTAACCATGGCACCATAAAACAGCAGTAACCATGGATGAAATCCTGAAAGTGCAGCTGACATAATCGGGCGATGTGGCAAAATTGCGGTTAATATCGCAAATAATATAAATGTCCCACCCATAGAAAATGTCGTAACAGTGAGCGGTTCATACTTCTGTACAGATATGCTTTTTCGTGAGCTGACAATATACAATGTCCACGACAATACAGCTAACAGAATAATACTATTTCCGACAATATCACCACTCAGTGACTGTTTTCCTTCCAGAATAGGAAGCAGAATAATCAGTACAACCCCGACAAATCCAAGTGTGACGCCTACCAATTTTCTCGGCGACGTCTGCTCCTGAATAGTTTTTTTTGCGATAAGTGATGTAAGAAGTGGCGTAATGGTGTAAATGACCGCGGCAGCGTTGGCTGTGGTTTTTGACACACCAAAAATAAAAAAGAACAAATTTCCGGCAGATCCAAGGATGGCAGGATATGTATCATGCAGCGTTCTTAGAACTGGCGGATGGTTTGATCGCAGATAGAGTGGAATCAGAATGCACAGAGCAATCCCGACACGAAGCATCATAAGGGGAATCGGATCTATGGTTGGAAGGAGAATTTTTGCAATTGTTCCGGAAGATGCCCAAAGAATGGAAGAGACAATAAGAGAGATAATAGCAATTTTTTTTGGGGACATTTATATATTATACATCTAATATCGGTATTAGCCGTGATATAATGATCATTCTGGAGGAGTCGCCTAGTGGCTATGGCACGCGCTTGGAAAGCGCGCGGGAGCAATCCCTCGCAGGTTCGAGTCCTGTCTCCTCCGCCTTCGCCTCGCTGTAGCTCGGCTTCGGCGAGATGAAATCCGCCAAGACAAGCGAAAGCGGGTTTTCTAATATGAATTATGTTTATATTCTGATGTGTTCAGATAGAAAAACATATATTGGTTGTACTGACAATTTGAGAGTTAGTATCAATCGACATAATAAAGGAAATGTTTCTGCTTCGAAAGATCGACTTCCCAATTAAATTAGTTTCTTATTTTACATTTTCAAATACATATACCGCATATAATTTTGAAAATATCTGAAATCCTAATCTGGAAGAACATTTCTCTAGAAACATCAAATAATTGAAAATGATGTCTTTTGTCATCATGGTAGGCTATAATTTACTACAAATAGTACCATGTAGCTAATTATCGACATGAACGAATCATTTGGAGAACCAATAGTGTTTAGGCCCGCAACACAAGAATGGTTTAATAAAACCTTGGAGTCCTCTTATTTTTTTGACCAATTAAATGCGTCCGAAAAAGATTCATTATATGCACAATTTTGTGATCAGTTAACAACAGATGCAGAGTTGCAAAAATACATTATTCATCAGTGCTTCGTACAAAGACCGAATACAACCCCAGAAATCGTTCAAAAGGGAAAAACGTTAGAAAAAGATATTGACCGATTACTATTGAGTCCACCACTTATGGAAACGGATTGTCCGTTAGAATTATTAGTTAATCAAAATTGGTCTCTCCCGAAAAGTCCAGACAAGCCAACTATACCAAGTCTTATTGAAGATTTTGTTCATGAAGAGGCGAGAAACTTTCAATATTCACCAATTGCTCAGGAGGGACAGAATCACGCGTATGCCCGATATGATGTAGCCAAGCATCCTAGGGTTCAAGAGTATATTCGTGCAATAAAAAGTCTTGTACTATCTGGTTTGCCTGAGGGGGTAAATTCATCCGAATTAAAAACATTACTTGTAAGAACCGGTTCATCTATTTTTCCTGATGTTCTACAAATACTCAATTTTGAAGGCAGAAAACATGTGCTCTCACCACAAAATGAAAGATTTTTAATTCAGATACTTTCAGAGAGCCCATATTTTGAAGCAGGAAAAGCTATTAAAGCTATGGAACCAGTGCATGCGCTCGATCACGATACGTGGACTTTCTTTCCGCCAACGTCTGAGGGGTTGAGCGGTCCCGCAGTTGAGGTTATATCAACTGAAACAAACGCACCACTATTATGGAACATAGACAGGTCACTTCAGGAAGGTGGAATTTGCTGTTTTTATGTAGAACCTATTGGTAATAATCCCTCTATGGATGTTCCTGATCTTAAAAAAGCAGTCGAAACAATTAAAGCAGCAAGAAAAATAAATAAAGATGCGAGAAAAATATTTATAGTGATTGATTCATCGATAATGGGTGGTGATTTTGAGTTTAAAAAAATATTTCAAGCCGAAGACTTTAAAGATATAAATTTAATTGTCATAGAAAGTGTTAATAAGTTTTTATCATATGGAACGAATAAGGCTAATTTAGGTTTTGCTTATGGGTTAGGGCCGGATGCAGATTGGTTTTTTGATAATTTACAACATACAATTCAAATGAAGGGTCTACCTGATTTTAGATCAGTACTCTCAGTTCCTTTACCGGATAAATTAATAATTCAAGGAAGAAAAAAGCGATTCAAATGGAATACTAGTTTTCTGACAACGAATCTAAGTAAAGAATTTGAAGGAAAAATAGAAATTATTCATCCAGGTTTAGAAAATCATCTACAACATACCAGAGCTGAAAATGAATATGATTTTCAAGGAAGTATATTTTTTCTAAAACTACCTTCTGAGAATGCTTACATGAAAGCAGAGGAATTATTAGCAACATCAAAATTAGTTGGGTTGGGCACAAGCTATGGTTTTAATAAAACGAGAGCAGAAGTAATAAAACGGAAATCAGAAACTGGTGAAAAAGAACCCGTTGGATTACGAATCTCTGCAGGTACAGAAAATATAAGAGAACTCATTTTGATTCTCGATGAGTTAACGAAAATATGCGCAGAAGCGTTGCTTGATGACAAAGTTAACTAAAAAGAAGGTTTGAGTATGCTCCAGTTAAATTGATGATATTATTGTTCCAATGTCCTCCCATGCTCGACGCAAAAAAGGTGATACTTTTTAAAATTCATTTCATCACAATCGTTGAGGCAATTTGTGTAAAAAGCTTTTCCATATCAGCGTCATCGGCATTGAATCGAAATACCAGAACTCCATTGAGAGTTGGGTTTCCCAGGAAATAGTAGATGGTTTTTTTATCTGACGTTATGCCTTTGTACCCCGTATAGTCACCAAATGTTGCCGCAGTTCGTGATGAAAATGATACTTTCGGTGCGGCGAATTCCTGATAATTGTCCATAAGAGCCGTTATATCTTTAGTTTTTCCGGCCCACCTATGGTTAAACCATGACGAGCTACTTTTAAATATGGCAATGTCCTGCGCATCTGTAACTGTAAATTCGGGCGGGTATTTAAATTCATATGGGAGACCTACAATTGATGACCCGGGATGAATTTTCCATTTTGTAACATCTGTTTGATAGGTAGTTTTTTGTGCTAGCGTTGCGAGTATCTGATCCATTTCTTCTATAACAGATGCATCAAATGATACGGGGGCCGTAAATCGTGTGGGTGGAACAGTGACAAACGCATCTTTATTTTTCGTGTACACTTCCCACTGTACATGGTCTCCGAGTGTTTCCGGTGTGATAAGTCTTCTATATGTAGTGTTACCGCTTACACTGCTATATTCAACAAACTGTCCTTTGCAGTAGCTTGCCATTTCCGGTGCACCATCTTTGGGCTGATCATCAAATATACAAATACCCGGTCCAAATGCAGATGGCCAGAGAATAGTGAGTGTATATCCGCTTTTCGTAAATATAAGCGTTGCACCTTCATCACTTTCCGGTTTTGTTTGGGCTTTTGATATATCTATATCCCATGTAGAGGGGTATTGTATGGAATAGTGGCGGATCGGATTTGTATATGTTTTCCAATTATTTCGCTGCACAGGGCTAGTAGTCATCTGAATGGTTGGCGACACTATTGGTGTTTCTTGTGCAGTCTTTTTCGGAGGTTCGCTTATTTGTTGTGTTTGTTTGCTACGTGTTTGATTTTGATAGAAAAGAACTCCTATGATTCCAAGGAGTATAACAATGACAGCGATAAGTATTTTCATTATCGTACTATTTTGTTTTGAGGGATTTTGTGGTGGTGTATAGGTGGGAGTTTGAACTTCCATTTGCGGGCGAGTATTTGCAGGAAGTTGTCCATCTTGCTGTGGTTGTGTTGATACTTCCATATAAAAAGTATATCAGAAATACCAGATTGTTTATAAATAGGTATATACTTAGACAGATATATGAACTTTCCTATAGTCAAAGTTTCTACATCCGACGGATATACATTGCATGGTCTATTGTCTGAGCCGCGTCGTGCATCTCATACCATCATCATTCATATGCATGGATCGGCGGGCGATTTTTATCAGAGTACGTTCTTCCCCCATTTTTTTGAATTGGCTTTTGATATGGGGGTGGCGTTTCTATCCACAAATTCTCGCGGAACCGGTGTCTATGACGTAGAAGACGGAACGATGCCACGGGGAGCCGCTGTGGAATTATTTGAAGAGTGTCTGCTGGATATAGATGCATGGGTCGAGTTTGCAGCACTCAAGGGGTATACAAATATTATTTTATCCGGTCATAGTTTTGGGACCAATAAAATCCAATACTATGTAAACTATGGATCTCATGGTGCATCTATTCGAGCCCTTATTCTACTGGGATTTACTGATTCATATGGCGGGCAATTGGACTACCTCTCACGGGTTGGGAAAAAAAATGGGTATGTCCTTCGCGAAGCACATACGCTCATGCATGCACATACACCACTCAAGTTATTATCTGACCCAGTTATAAACTGGGGAGAACTGCCACAAAGTGCGAGATCATATATAAATTTTATGACACCCGGATCCGCGCTTTCCCGTATATTGCCGTTATGGAAGAAAGAAGAGCTCACAGAATTTAAACGCATCCGTATCCCAATGATCGGGATAGTGGGAGACACAGGTGAATGTACTGTTATCCCACCGGAGGAAGCTGTGCGCTATATTGCATCTCAAAATCCACATGTACAAAGTTATATGATACGGGATTGCGGACATTCGTATAAGGGAAAAGAAGATGTGCTGATATCACTGCTTCAGCCATTTTTGGAACGGATAACGAGATGATTTCTATGAGTACAATACTCTCATCTATCATGACATTTTGGATGAGCGGGGATAGATCTGTATTTTTTTCTGACTCCCCTGCCGGATTTTTATTTTCACCTGTAGGATTCGGATATATCTGTATTCTTTTTTGTCTGTCTTTTATGTTTGGATTTGCATATCAGACACTCCTTCGATTTGTTGCAAGAGGCTTTACGAAAAAATCAAATATCATGTGGAAAAATCGTGCTCGGATACAAAATATCGGGAAGCGAGACCGGTTACTTCGCGCAGGGATTGGAATCTGTTTGTTTGTCTACGCGATTATGACAACATGGAGTCCTACACTTTTATTCTTTTCCGGCTTTTGTTTTTTTGAGGCCATATTTAGTTGGTGCGGATTTTATGCAGCTCTGGGGAAAAATACCTGTCCGATATACTAACCACATGAAAAATTCTTATACAGATAAAAAAACTTTAGAGAAGATTGAACAAACACTTTCGATTGGGAGTGTGTCACTACACGTAAAAGACCTCTCTATAATGAAACGGTTTTATCATGACGTGGTTGGGCTTGATTATATAAAAGAAGCTGAAGATAGTGTGCAGTTGGGACACGGGACTATTCCCCTTGTTTCACTACATGTATCAGCAGATGCCACATATTCAAACTCAACACAAGCCGGGCTCTACCACTTGGCGATTTTGTTTAACTCCCGTCAGGAATTATCAAAAACGTTGCTTCGAATTCTTTCTACTTCCAGACATAGCTTTATCGGATCTGCTGATCATTTGGTCAGCGAAGCATTTTATATAACAGATCCGGAAGGGAACGGCATTGAATTGTATTTTGATAAAGATAAAACAATATGGCAATGGGAAAACGGCAACGTGAAAATGGCATCTCTCTACATAGACCCGGTTTCATATATACAAACGCATCACGGGAAAAAAGATGCAGAACATGGAAGACGAATGGGACATGTGCATCTGAAAGTTGGAGATATACCACAGGCAAAACAGTTTTATGTTGATGTGCTGAATTTTGATATTACAGCTGAACTTCCCGGTGCTCTTTTTCTATCTCGTGACACATATCATCACCATATCGGCATGAATACCTGGGACAGTGAGGGGGCCAAAAAACGAAATGACACATCGGGACTCAAAGCTTTTGAACTATACATATATTCTCACAAAGAATTTGAAACAATAAAACAAAATCTGATAACCCATGCCATTGGATATTCTGATATAGCCGATGGAGTGTCATTTCATGATCCATGGAATAATCAGATCCATCTGATCTTCAGGAAAGAAGCGATCTAAAAAATAATAAAAAATCCCGATAATGTGTGTAGAACAAATACCCGTTTGCAGCAAGAAGCAATGGGAAGATAATGAAGTGCTCCATAAACCCTCCGGTCTTTATCCGTAAAAATTTAAACGGGGGAAAACCGAATCTGTTACGGATAGGCAATAACCATGGCACACCTTCTGTGGTAAATGAATCTGCAATCAGGTGCGAGAGATAGCCGATTATAATAGACCACCATATAATAGTCATATCAACGATCAGTACATGACTGATAGCAAAGAGCAGTTGTTTGAGCAAGAAACCAACGATGACGACGCCAAGAAGTGAATGGGAAATTAACCTGTGCCCACCGATAATCGGTTGAATAATTTTCGCAAGAAGTGATCCACCGCGCACCTTGTCCCAAATGTCTGATGTTGCATTATCTATATCCGGCAGGAGTCCTCCAATCATGTTGGCTCCGAATGCGACTACTGCTGTCGCAAGTGTCATGTGTGGAAACTGTGTATACACAACTGCAGCAGTAAGCATAGTAAATGCAGCGAGGTCATGTGTGCGTCCTGTCATAGATAATTGTAGGGTAGCATACAACCTGTTTTTTAGTATACTTAGAAAATGAAATTTCGATTCGGCTTGCTCATAGGTGGATTGATTTTTATCTTTGGCATTGCCCTTTTTTTGTCAAAAAATAATTCACCCCAACCAGTTGTAACTGTTGCTAATACTTCTCCAACTCCGACGCCGTTTCCATTTGAGGAACTGACGATTCCATATCTTCGAAAACAACCGTATACAAGTTCACTAACCCGACTACAGCAATATGCGAAAAATACTACCTATACATCGTATCGTGCATCATACACATCGGAAGGACTTACTATTTACGGACTACTCACTATCCCGAATGGGGAGCAGCCTGCAAACGGATGGCCTGCTGTTGTGTTTTTACATGGGTATATCCCACCGACTGTGTATACAACAACGGGACAATATGTAGCCTATGTGGACTATCTGGCACGAAATGGGTTTGTGGTGTTTAAACCTGATTATCGCGGACACGACAAATCAGAGGGGCAAGCCCGAGGCGCATATAATTCTTCTGATTATGTCATCGATGCACTGAATGCCTATGATGCACTCTCCAAATTTCCGGGTGTAAACCCAAAGGGAATTGGACTGTGGGGACATAGCATGTCGGGCAATGTAAGCATGCGTGCATTTGCAGTTCGCCCGACAATTCCGGCTGTCGTCATATGGGCAGGAGCGGTGTATACCTATGCTGATCAGCGCGAGTTTGGCATACAGGATGGAAGTTATCGTCCTCCACCACTGAACACACAGCTCCAAGAACGGCGGCAACGACTCCGTGATTTGTATGGAGATTTTTCGCCAGACAGCTGGTTTTGGAAACAGGTTGCAGTGACCGATTACCTGAAGGATTTGAAAGGGGCTATTCAGATTCATCATGCTGTAGATGACACTGTGGTAAACATCGGATATAGCAGAAATCTGATGAAGCTTCTGGATGGAACGCAGGTCCCCCATGAACTGTTCGAATACCCCGACGGCGGACATAATATTTCAGGCAGCTCATTTACCAAAGCGTTTGAGAGAACGGTTGCATTTTTTAAAGAGAAGCTTCAGTAAGTAGGTTTGCATTGATTGAAGTCGGAAGAGAAGTAGACGTATACTACGTGTATGAAGATCAAAGATCTTCCTCGAGTGGACCGCCCCCGCGAAAAACTCCTCGCATATGGGAGTGATAAATTATCGACGAGCGAGCTTCTTGCTATCCTTCTTCGAACCGGCATCAAAGGGAAAAATGTCGTTGAGCTTTCTAACCAAATTTTAAAACTGTTTGGAACACAGTCACTGCAGCATATAACCGTTACCGATCTCAAGAAAATAAAAGGGTTGGGGAGTGTAAAGGCCGCAGAGATTATTGCGGCGATTGCGCTCGGAAAACGGTTACTGGAAGAAAAATCTCCCATGCGCGCACTTAGCCCCGAGGCTGTGTTTGAATCTTTGAAGGATATCCGGTCGCTTAAAAAAGAGCACTTCATTGCATTTTATCTGGATACAAAACAGGTAGAAATTGGAAGGGAAACTATTTCCATCGGTACACTGAACGCCAGTCTGGTGCATCCGCGGGAGGTATTTGAGCCTGCTATTCGGTTGTGCGCGGCAAGTGTGATTGTGGCTCACAATCACCCATCAGGAGATGTAACACCCTCACATGAAGATATACAGATAACAAAAAAACTTGTGGATGCTGGAATACTACTGGACATTCACCTCCTTGATCACCTTATCGTGTCATCGCGCACCTATCTGAGTTTTAAAGAAAAAGGATTTATATAATATTTTTACCACCTCGGAGGTGGTAGTGAAAAACGAG
>CAYSEV010000032.1:11594-14577 GCA_964430295.1 uncultured Gammaproteobacteria bacterium | reverse complement strand
CCAGTACACCGGGAAACGAAGATGCGATTTTTTTAGTATTATCAGTTGAATTATTGTCAATAACAATGATTCTATACGATCCGGTATATGTCTGATGGGTTAGCGCATATAAACAATCTTTTATATGTTTTTCCTCATTGTAAGCAGGAATAATAACATCGATAGTACTTCTCTGTGGTTTCATACGATATACACGGAGTATACCATGTTGGCTGATTGAGTTGAGATTGCCATTGATTTTTGTTAAGGTATACCAACTGATAACAGAATATATGAAATCAAAGAAAAAAATTATTATAGTTGGAGCGGGTCCGTGTGGGTTAGGTGCAGGATGGAAATTGCATGAACTAGGGTATACAGAGTTCACACTATACGAACGAGAATCCTATGTTGGGGGACTTGCTACGTCATTTGTAGATCCGCAGGGTTTTACGTGGGATATAGGAGGACACGTACTACACTCTCATTATACGTATTTTGATGCTGTCTATGAGAATGTCATGAATGGTGAATACCTTACGCATGAGAGAGAAGCGTGGGTGTGGATATACGATAGGTTTGTCCCATACCCGTTTCAAAATAATATTCACCGTTTACCACCGGATGTGTACAAAGAATGTATTGCCGGTTTATACGATCTACAGTCAAACAAATTACCTGATCCGAAAACGTTTAAGGATTGGGTACTTGCTTCGTTTGGTGAAGGTATAGCAAAACATTTTTTGCTACCGTATAACGGTAAGGTATGGGCGTATCCTCCTGAGCGTATGAACAAAACATGGGTAGGAGATAGGGTTGCTCGTGTGGATATAGCACGTATAGAAAAAAATTTTTCTGAAGATAAAGATGATGTTTCGTGGGGGCCAAATGCAGTTTTTTCATTTCCGTCGCATGGCGGAACCGGAGACATTTGGAATAGAATTGCAAAAACCTTCCGAAGTCATATTCAAACAGAAAAAACAGTTATCCGGATTGAGTCTAAAAAAAGAATTGTATATTTTTCTGATGGGACACACGATTCGTATGATGCCCTTCTTACAACAATCCCTATAGATATTCTTGTTACACTTATTTCTGACGCAGATCTCCCAAAACCTAAAGATCAATTGCATCACTCTACAGTCACAATCGTGGGTTTGGGGATAAAAGGATCCGTTCCCGCCGTTTTAAATACGAAGTGTTGGATGTACTTTCCTGAACATAAGGCTCCGTTTTTCAGGGCAACTGTGTTTTCAAATTATGCTCCATCAAATGCTCCTGAAGGTACATGGTCGCTTATGACAGAAGTAGCATCATCACAGTACAATCCATTACCGGAAGAGGAGATAATTGCAAATGTTATCCGTGGTGCAAAGAATGTGAAGCTTATTACGGACACAGACATACTTGTCAGTACGTGGAAATTTCAGGCATCATATGGGTATCCGACTCCATCACTTGACCGAGATTCATACATCGATACTGTGCTTCCATTGCTATCTGATATGGGTATCTATTCCCGAGGCCGTTTCGGGGCATGGCGATATGAGGTATCAAATCAGGATCATACATTTATGCAGGGAGTAGAATGGGTAGATAGTCTCATCAATGAGACTCCTGAGCTTACTGTATTTCACCCTGAGATTGTTAATGCACCATCAGCATGAAAATTCTTATTGTTACCGCTACCTATCCGCCCAGCGCGAATGGAGTAGCTATTTCAACAAAAAGAACGGTAGAAGCGCTTCGCGCAGAAGGTCATGATGTTTGGGTCGTTGGGCCAAAACTCAAAGATCATACGGAAAAAAACTATTATTCATTTCAGACAGCTCATAATGTTCCCGGTTTGCCTGAAGATTATCCTCTTGTATTACCGTGGATATCGGAAGAGACAAGAAACAACATAGAAAAGAGATCATGGGATATTATCCATGTACACCATCCCGCATATGTGAGTGTTATGGCCTTGAAAATTGGAGAACGATGCGGCGCACCTGTTGTGTTCACATATCATTCTCAATATGATCAGGTGGTAAAAAGCAATGTTCCGTTTTTCCCGGATTGGGTATACGAACTAATTTTTTATGTTGGTGCTGCTTCAGTTATCGGGAAAATGGCAGCAATTATTGCAACGACGTCTTGGTTACATAAAGAACTCGCATCTAAATTCCCGGAAATCCCAATTTATACTGTCTCAACAGCAGGGTTACCTGCATCGTTTGAAATTGCAACTCCAAAACATGTATTGCGAAATACTCTCAAAATCCCTCAGAATGAACCTGTATTTATTGTTGTCTCCAGACTTTCCGCAGAAAAAAATATTGAATTTCTATTGCGAGCCTTTTCAGTATGGAGGAGGGTATATAAAACAGGGAGGTTGATTGTTATTGGAGATGGAAAGGAAAAAGAACAGCTCATAGAGCGTTCAAAAAAACTTCGTATAGCGAAGTATGTGAAATTTCTTGGAAAAATACAAAATCATTTATTAATCCCGTGGCTTAATGCGGCAGATGTGTTCCTCTATAGTTCTATTACTGATACCATAAGCGTAAATCTCGTTGAAGCAATGTCTGCTGGACTTCCCATTGTTGCGGTGGATGATAAAACGACCCGCGAACTCATCATCCCCGGCACAAATGGTCTGTTAAGTCCTCAGGATATACACGTATATGTAAGTCATATGCATACGGCATTAACAAAACGTGCCGAATTAGCTAAAGGTGCAAAGGAACATATAAAAATGTATACATTACAATCAACAAGTAAGGCACTTATAGAAACATATGAAAAAATCATCGCCAATTACAAGAAATACACTTCTTAATCAGTCTATACGCATCGCAAAAGATTCTCTTGCTGCGTGTTTGACTGATGATGGAATAGTGGCAGGACCACATCATTTCGTCGATTTGTGGGCAAGAGATAGTTTTTTTTCCACATTTGGTTTATATGACAAACGCGCGTTGAAATCTTCAGAGAATACACTCAATTCGTTTATACAACA
>CAYSEV010000032.1:0-11584 GCA_964430295.1 uncultured Gammaproteobacteria bacterium | reverse complement strand
AACGAGCTGATGGACTGATTCCATATAGAGTCATGAGAAGTAAATCAACATTGGCTAAGTATTTCGGTAAACCAACATTACTTCCTACAACTGTTCCAAACTTTTATTCACATATGTCCTTAGGTCTTGTTCCTGATGGAGGATTAATGACTGTTATTGCAGCTGCAGAATATGTTCGAAGGTCGAATGATGTAACATGGCTCAAATCTCAGTATCAATCTTTACAACGTGCAATTGATTGGTATGATAGAGCTTTTAGCGGTTCACTTATCTCTGAATGGTTTCAATGCGAGTGGGCAGATGGGGTGCTCAAAGTAGGAAAAACCCTTTATACAAATGTGTTATATGTAAAGGCAATGCGGGATATGGTGCATATAGCAGGCCTACTTAAGCATCAAAATGATAAAGAAAGGTACGATATACGAACAAAGAAGCTATATAGTATATTTCATGCTGAATTTTGGAATGGTACATATTTTGTGGATTGGATCGATTGGAAAAAACAGCAGTATTTTGCTTCACACGCCAATTTTCTTGCGATTATCTTTGGCATTACAACCAAAAAAGAATCCAAAAGTATCTTGGAGTATGCACAAACACATACCATTGCATCATTCACTCATTACAATGTATATCCATCGTATCCGATATGGAGAATCCCTCTTATTCAAATAATTGGAGGTGTTCCGGGATACCACAATCGGGGTATGTTATGGCTTCAACCGGGTATTACGTATGCCTTGGCACTTCATGCTACAGGTAACCATACACAGGCAAAAAATTTTTTACTACAAATCGCACAACAGATTGTGAAGTATGCATATGTATACGAAGTATATGAAACCGGTGGTACGCCGGTGAAGCGTACATTCTATACTTCTGAAGGACCGTTTGCCTGGAGTTCCGGACTGTTTTTATGGGCTACACACGAGATTTTTGGTGATTTGCAATAGTCGATACAATTATATACAGGAAAGCGACGGAAATCAGACAGGCGATGATATACGCACCAAATCCTGAGGAATCATTCATAGCAAATGGTTGTCCAAAACATGTATAGAGAACTACCCCTGCAGGGTAAGAGGTTTGACACAAAAAAGCTGTATATAAAATAAGTAAAATTGTTGGAAGTATTCCGATACACATAAAGACATATGTAACAATGGCCGTAAACGGGGCGACAGTTTCAGGGTGCTGTAAATACGGTAACTGTGATACGTCGTGAAGTAGGCTATATCGATACCCGAAAAGCATAAGAAAAAAGATAAGTACCGTTGAAAGTTGTATAGCTGTAGTCGATTTCATGACTTCTATTGTGACATCACTGTGGGACGATATGCAATATCTATGATAGTCTAAAGTATATGGATGAGGAAACACTGTATTGGATAGGATTTAGTGTGTTTCCCGGTATTGGGCCTGTTCGATTTAGGTTATTACTGGAATATTTTGGTACTGCCAAATCAGCCTGGAGAGCATCTGCAAAAGATCTACAACATATACATTTGCCTGAGCGATTACTATCGGAATTCGTTGCGTTTAGAAAAACATTTGATCCGGATAACTATGTGAGTCAATTGCATGACAAGCATATCGGCGTTCTTACGCTTAATCATGACAAGTATCCTTCCCGTCTCAAAGAGATTTCTGATGCACCGTTTGTGTTATACGTCTACGGCAAAAAACCGGAAACTCCCATCAATATTGATAAAACCATAGGTATTGTTGGAACGAGAAAAATAACATCATACGGCACACAGGTTACCCGGAAGTTAACGGAACAACTTGTTTCATATGGGTGTACGATTGTATCGGGTCTTGCATATGGTGTGGATACTGTGGCCCATCAAACAGCTATCGATGCAGGAGGAAACACGATTGCAGTTTTAGGGTGTGGCGTAGATGTTATAGCCCCGGCCAGCAACACAAAGCTTTATCACGATATAGCATCAGGAAAGGGATGTATTGTCAGCGAAATGCCACTTGGTCATCGTCCGGGAAAAGGATTGTTTCCTGCCAGAAACAGAATTATCAGCGGATTAAGTCTGGGAGTTGTGGTTACAGAAGGAGCAGATGATAGCGGTGCACTTATAACAGCACGAAACGCAGCAGAACAGGGAAGAGATGTCTTTGCCGTTCCGGGTCCTATTACAAGCGAATACAGTAAGGGGCCGGCAAAACTCTTAAAACACGGGGCTATATTGGTAGAGGATGTTGAAGATATCATCACTGCGTTGGGGCTGCCGTCACAATCAATATCAGGAAATATACATGGGAAAAAGAAGCATATTACTCTTACAGAAACTGAACAAATTATCTATGATATCGTCTATAAAGAACCTGCAACTACAGATCAAATCGTTCGTCATTCGGGTTTGACAATTTCTGAAGTTAGCTCTACGATCACTATTCTGGAGATAAAGGGAATTCTCGCTGATATTGGAGATAAGGTATATGGCGTAGTATAACTAATATATGAAATTAATTATCGTTGAATCACCTACAAAAGCGCGCACGCTCACAAAATTTCTTAAAGGGAAATACACAGTCGAAGCAACAATGGGGCATATACGGGATTTGCCCAAAGCCGAATTAGGCGTAGATGTAGAGGCACAATTCGCACCACGATATGTCATTCCCCGCGATAAAGCTAAACATGTGAGTGAACTTAAAACTCTCGCGGCAAAAGCGAATGAAATTATTCTTGCGACCGATCCTGATCGTGAAGGGGAAGCTATCGCATGGCATGTGGCGCAGATTTTAGAGAATTCTTCAAAAAAATCTGATACAGCGGGCGATTCACCAACAGTGAAACTAACAACTCCGTATAAACGTATCGTGTTTCATGAAATTACCGAAAAGGCTATTCATGAGGCGCTCGAACATGCCCGGGAGGTTGATCTCAAACTTGTTGATGCACAACAGGCACGACGAATTCTTGATCGGTTAGTCGGATATAAGCTTTCACCATTATTATGGAAAAAACTTTCCAAACGCTGGCTTTCCGCAGGGAGAGTACAGTCCGTTGCAGTTCGTCTTATTGTTGAGCGGGAACGTGAGGTTGAACGATTTGCAAAAAAAGAATACTGGACTATCGATGCGACGTTTCAGGCAAAAAATGAATCGCTGATAGCAAAATTAACGAAAAAACAAAACGTAGCCTACGAAACAACAGAAGTTTATGAGTTATTTGATGGTAAATACACAACAAAGCTTTCTACAATTCATACAGCTGAAGATGCCAATGCTATCATTGCTGATTTCAAATCTCCGTACACTATTTCATCCGTAGAAAAAAAAGAGATAAAACGAAACCCACAGGCCCCGTATACAACGAGTACCTTACAGCAGGATGCAGGGAGAAAACTCTACTTCTCATCAAAAAAAACCATGCAACTTGCGCAAAAATTATATGAAGAGGGGTTTATTACATACCATCGCACAGATAGCGTAAATTTATCTGATCAGTTTATATCTGAATCTCAACAATATATTACGAATACCTTTGGAGCAACATATATTCCTGACACTGCCCGGAAGTTCCATACAAAATCAAAAGTTGCACAGGAAGCTCATGAGGCTATCCGCCCGACAAACGTAACAAAAACTGCGGACCAGCTTGAGCAAAGTGCTGATATAAATCGTGATCATCATAGATTATATGAGTTGATTTGGAAACGCGCCGTAGCAAGCCAGATGAAAGAAGCACTATTTGATTCAACCACAATAGATATCACAAGTGCGAATGGTTACCTGTTCGAATTGCAGGGTTCTGTTATTGTCTTTGACGGATTTTTAAAAGTTACAGGACGGGAAAGTGATGAAGTTGTTATCCCGAGTGTCGCGGTCGGAGATGCTCTCACGCTAACAAATTCCCACCCGGAGCAGCATTTCTCCAGCCCTCCTCCGCGGTATACGGAAAGCACGCTGGTAAAAACATTGGAAGAAAAAGATATTGGCCGTCCTTCTACGTATGCACCGATTATTTCAACAATTCAGGATCGGCAGTATGTAGTGAAGGAAGAAAAGAAACTCATCCCAACTGAGTTGGGGAACAATGTAACCGACTTTTTAGTTCAGTATTTCCCGGATATTATGCAGTTACCATTTACGGCACATCTTGAAGATGAACTGGACGCAATTGCCAACGGGGAAAAGACCTGGCAACCGGTTATAGCAGAATTTTATGTTCCGTTTGAAAAAGATCTTAACACTTCGTATGATGTTGCTGAAAAGGTCAAAGTTCCTGTAGAGGAAATAGGCGAAGCCTGTCCAAACTGTAAGAATCCACTCGTATTGCGAACAGGAAAATTCGGAAAATTTATCGCGTGCAGTACCTTTCCTGTCTGTAAATACACCCGTCAATTCCTGGAAAAGATTGAAATACCTTGTCCAAAATGTGGGGGGGCTATGGTTGTGAAAAAGAGTCGTAGTGGAAAAACATTTTATGGCTGCGGTAACTATCCAACCTGTAACTTCGCAGCATGGAAGAAAGAGGATATCAAATAAGTCTATAATGTTAGCACGTTCATAAATATGTGTGCGCTATACAGGTAGGCGCTTTTTACTTTATGAACTATCATGCTAATATAAGGGTATGGATGATCGGAGGAAAACACTGGCAGCGTTAACAGTTATTGCGGTAAGCGTTGTGTTTGTTTTTGTCCTGATCGGTGTTCTTGTATCAGGGAAAAAGGTTATATCACCCGTTCCGGAGGATAGCGCCATAAAAATCATATTTGTTTCTCCATCTCCAATTACCACCACTGCTGCTACTCTTACGCCAACTCCCAGCATAAAAGTAACACCAACCAAAAAGTAACTTTGCTCCATGGATTTTATTACAACACTTGATACATACTTGTTTTTAGCCATAAATCATTTGCCGCATACCGTACTATTAGATACCTTAGCTAGGGGATTTTCGGGTATAGGACATTGGGGATTTGTTTGGTTTTTGGTAGCAATTGGTTTGTTTTATCGTGAAGAAATAAAAGATCATTTATTTTTTATTCCATTTATCGCTGTTGGAATTTTCGGTGTACTCTCAGAGTTCATCATTAAATTGATTATTGCGCGTCCAAGGCCGTATTCTGAGATGGGTGCGATTATATTGGATACTCCCGGAAATTATTCATTTCCGTCTACACATGCAACACTGGCGTTTGCATTTGCATACGTTTGTTCACACGTAGAGCCTAAACTACGTGTCTGGATGTACCTTCTGGCAGTATTCATATCATTCTCAAGAATATATCTCGGCGTGCATTATATGTTTGATGTACTTGGAGGAGCGCTATTGGGTACAGGTATAGGATATGCTGTTACAGCAATAGAATATGTATCGTTTAAAAAAACTAGCAGGAACGCAAAACATAAAAAAAGACAGTAACTACTTTGATATAATGTCGTATGATTCATTTAAATGCTAAACAGCTGCGAACTGGCGAAGTTGATCCGGAGCTTGCTAAAACCATCAAAAAAAATCCGGTAACTATTATTCTTGACAATGTATTAGATACGTATAACGTTGGTTCAATATTCAGGCTTGCTGACGCAGTCGCTGCAACTAAAGTTATTCTTTGTGGGCAAACACTAACGCCACCAAATTCCCGTATAAAAAAAGCTTCTATAAATACATGGCAATGGGTTGATTGGGAATATTGTACGAGTGCAAAAGAGGCTATAGATACACTAAAAGCTTCTGATCCATCCATACGTATTGTATCTGTAGAACAGGATGAGCGAAGTAAACCGTTTACAGATGTGAAATATACCTTTCCACTTGCCATCGTTGTAGGTAATGAATCGTATGGTGTTTCAAAAGATGTACTAGATGCGTCAGATATGATAGTTGAAATGCCAATGTGGGGCATTAATACGTCCCTTAATGTAATGGTTTCTAGCGGAATAATCCTCTATGAAATTATGAAGAAAATTCAATCCTACTCATGAGTATAAAGGTTGGATATAAAAATATTATTGTTTTAGTACTGTTTGGAGGTTTATTAATACTAAACATTATATTGGGTATCAAGGTATATGCGACAATAATGTACAACAGGCTTATACGACAAAAACCCTCACTTACAATACCCCTTAAAAAAGAATTTTTGATTTTTCCAAAAGGTACAAAGTATAGCATGTACTATGAACCTAAACCATATTCGGTTGAAGTAAATAATTATACTTGGGCAACTGGTTCTGCTACGTATACAATAAATGCTGATTCGTTGAATGAACGATTTGATTACCCAATTGAGAAACCTAAAGACACGTATCGAATTATTACTCTTGGGGATTCGTTTACTTTTGGTCATTTTGTAAATACATCAGAGAATTGGACAGAATTACTTGAAGCTATGTTAAACAAAAATCTGCCATGTCCTGCGATCCAGAAATACGAGGTTATAAATCTTGGGGTACGGGGGTATGATTTGAACTTTGCATCGGAAAGATATAAAAGGCGTGGAATAAAATATAAGCCTGATGCTGTGATTTGGTTTATAAATAATCATCATTTTTTTGTTGTTCGTGAAATTGTTACGAAACAAGAGCTTCAAATAGCTACAAATATGACTGCTGATCAGGCTAAAATGTATCAAAAGAATGGAGATTATTTCCCGGCAGCTCATATTGCTGTAGAGGATACACTTAAAAAATATCCATTGATGAAGCTAGTAGAGCAGGAAAATGCATCATTGTATGACTTTTCGGAAGAATATTCAGGTCAGCTTATCATCATTGCTAACAATATTAGTCCACAATATATGGCATTATTGCGTATTTTCAAAGAATATAGAAAATATCCCACACTTATTTACTCTAATATTCCAAATATTGATCTCATTCCAGGTACAACTTTCCCTGACACTCATCCAAACCAACTGGGTCATACTCTTTATGCGAAAGATATATATGCATTGCTTAGGAGTAATAAAAAAATACTTTGCACCTTATAATCTATTTCTTAAGAGATTTTGCCGTGTAAAGGATTGCATGTTTAATTTTCAAAAATTGGGCTAACGTATAAATCCGTCATACAATAATGAAAACATATTTGTATATGCATAACAGTATGTAGCACTATACTGCTCTATATATGAAATGGAATTTCAGAATTATATTAATAATAATTGTAGCAATTGAAATAATAGTAATTATACTTCTTGGAAATTTGGCGTACTCACAAAAGAATAAGGTGGAAAATATCATGGGAAGAGTAACAGTTATCCCAATGGATTCAGTGAAATTCAATTTGAATCCGAGTGATGGGCTAAAATATTTTTATGAGCCAAAACCAGGTGTGATCAAAGATTCTGCTGAATGGTTAGGTTATGCTGTACACTATACAATCAATAATGATACTCTGAATGATATTCGTAATTATGAGATCATTAAGCCAGCAGGAACGTATAGAATCATAACCCTTGGAGATTCATTCACATTTGGTCAATATGTTAACACGTATGAATCTTGGCCAAAAAAACTTGAACACCTATTAAACAGTGATTATTGTGCAAATAAAGGTTATGTGTTCGAGGTTATCAATTTAGGAGTAGGAGGGTATGATGTTCAATATATTTCTCACAGGTACAAGTTACGAGGGGTTAAGTATAATCCTGACCTCATTATTTGGTTGGAATCAAGAAGTGGATTTGATAGGACGCGCGAGATTATGCAGAAATATGTGGAATATCACAGTAACATTCTGACCGATGAACAGATAAAACAATATAAATCACAGGGAGAATATCACCCCGAGTGGCTATTGGCTCGGAAAGATATACGACTCCATTATTCGGATGTTCAGATCGAGGATATGATTTATTCGTGGTGGAATGATTTTTTTCGCGTACGGGGAAATACTCCTTTATTAATCGCAACGTTTCCAAATCCGAAGTCATATGTAGACAAACTTATATCATGGTCAAAAGGACAATATGGTGTTACGGTCTCATCAACAATCACAGATATACCTGCTCTCCATAAAGGACTATTATCAGACGGTCACCCTGATATTCAGGGACATGAGATTATCGCAAAAGATATACTTAGAAGTTTGATAACCAATAATCTTATTCCGTGTAAGTGAAACCATATATAATGCGTAGGATAATTATGTTGAGTACATACAAAAAATATATAATCATCGGACTTGTATTAATATTATTTGTAATTTTCTACGGATTTAGTCGTGAGGTAAATCGCGGGTTTTTAAAGCAAACAGATTTTGCAGTAACTGTAAAAATTCAGGAGAAAATAGACAAGTCCTCAAAACTTCGACTTGTAGAACTTGTCGGAAACATCATGGAAGGATCAACGTTTTTAGCAAGCCCGGAATTTTCTGTAATCAGTATTGTATTTTTGTTTTTTTTATCTCTATACAACTGGAAGCAAAAGAAATTCAATTTGCTGTCGTTGAGCATTCCTATATGTTTTGCTCTTCTTATTGCCGGAGAAGTGTATGGAAAAACTGTTGTTCATCATCCTGCTCCGCCATTTTTTATGATTAAAAATCCGACAACAATATTTCCGAAGTATTATATAAATGAGAGTTTTTCATATCCTTCCGGGCATGTAGCCCGATCAATATTTATAAGTGTAGTGGTATATCTTATTTTTGCTCTTCAATATACGGTTGTGTTTGGAAGATTCAGGAAATTTGCCTTACTAATTGTATTGGTTGCCTATATATTTCTTGTCTCAGTGAGCCGCATTTACCTGGGTCACCACTGGCTAAGCGATGTGTTTGGGGGTGCTTTATTAGGGCTTGGGTTCGGTCTATTGACTCTAGCTGTCAACTCACTTATAATTGACAGACAATGAGTGACTGAATACGACCATTGGTGAAGGATTATATCCCGACCGAGTGGTCGGGTTTTTTGTCTTTCAGAGTAGTACTTTAACAATTTTACATGTTTAATTGACAATCAAATGGTGATAGGAATCCTATCCCGATTTACATCGGGACTTTTTTGAGAGTTTGATCCTGGCTCAGGATGAACGCTGGCGGCGTGCCTTAAGCATGCAAGTCGAACGGAAATTGTGCTTAGCACTAAGATAATTAGTGTTTTGTTGCTTTTCTTATAGCTTGTTATGCCATAGCACTAATAGTCAGTTATTTCTATTAAATTTGGCGTATCAAGTGGTAAGTTTAAAGCAACGATTAATTATTTTTGTGCTAAGCACGAAATCAGTGGCGGACGGGTGAGTATAAGCAAGGAACGTACCCTTTACTGTGACATAGCTCGTCGAAAGACGGGGTAATATCGCATGATCCCTTACGGGTAAAGAGGTTAACCCCTCGGTATTGGAGCGGCCTTGTGTCTATCAGCTAGTTGGTGGGGTAAAGGCCTACCAAGGCGACGACGGATAGGGGGCGTGAGAGCGCGACCCCCCACAATGGCACTGAGACACGGGCCATACATCTACGGATGGCAGCAACTGGGAATCGTTGGCAATGGGCGAAAGCCTGACCACGCGACGCCGCGTGAAGGATGAAGGCCCTCGGGTCGTAAACTTCTTTTGCCTCGGCATGAAGCTGAGGAGAATAAGCATCTACAAACTACGTGCCAGCAGTCGCGGTAATACGTAGGATGCAAGCGTTATCCGGATTCACTGGGCGTAAAGAGTCGTGTAGGTGGTTTATCGCATCGTACTTGAAAGCCCGAGGCTTAACCTCGGCGTTGGGTACGAGATGGATAGACTTGAGGGTGGCAGAGGAAAGGGGAACTCATGGTGAAGCAGTGAAATGCGTTGATATCATGAGGAACACCAAAGGCGAAGGCACCTTTCTGGGCCTCACCTGACACTGAGACACGAAAGCTAGGGGAGCGAAGCAGATTAGAGACCTGCGTAGTCCTAGCCCTAAACGCATGTCTGCTAGATGCCCTTTCACTAAGTACAAAATCGTTTTTTGGGTTCAGAGTTCGTCGTTCATAGTATTTACTATGAACTATCAACTATGAACGATAAACATTGTGTATTTTGTGAAGGGGTGTCGTAAGCTAACGCGTTAAGCAGACCGCCTGGGGAGTACGATCGCAAGATTAAAACTCAAAGGAATTGACGGGGACCCGCACAACCGGTGGAGCGTGTGGTTCAATTCGATACAAAGCGAAAGACCTCACCAAGTTTTGACATGTTACCGTTTTAACCGCCTGGAAACAGGTGGCTATCCGCAAGGATGGTAGCACAGCAGCTGCATGGCTGTCGTCAGCTCGTGCCGTGAGGTGTTCCCTTAAGTGGGAGAACGAGCGCAACCCGTGTCCAATGTTATATGTTTCATTGGAGACCGCCCCCGAAATGTGTACTCAATTTGTTTTGAGTATAAATTTCGGGGGAGGAAGGAACGGACGACGTCAAGTCAGCACGGCGCTTATAACTTGGGTAACACACACCCTACAATGGCGAATAACAATGGGACGCAAGGCAGCAATGTCAAGCAAATCCCCACTAAATTTCGCCTCAGTTCAGATTGAGGGCTGCAACCCGCCCTCATGAAGTCGGAATCGGTAGTAATCGCGGATCAGCAGGCCGCGGTGAATACGTTCTCGGGTCTTGTACACACCGCCCGTCAAGGCAGCAAAGTCGATAACTATCGAAGGTCGCGTATGCGGACGAGATAGAGATTGATGATGAGGCTTAAGTCGTAACAAGGTATCCCTAGCCGAAGCTGGGGATGGATCACCTCCTTTCTATTTTTAAAATTGGGTGTATTGAGAATTTACAGAGAGCAATCTTTAAGGAATTCAAAATACATTCGATTAATCACGTCACTGAGAGTGACGTTTTAAACAATCGCATTTTGATCCCACTTTCTGATGTACAGAAGTGGTAGCGATTCTCTCAAACAGTTTTCTTATCACCATTTGGTAGTCAATAAAGAAAAGATCCCCTACGGGGGATTTTTTTTGGCTTTTTATACCGAATATCTATCGTTTCATATGTGTCATGAAGCTGTCATGTATGCGAAAGAAAATATGATATGATTCATATATGTCACAAGTAAATCTTCGTATACCCGGTCCGACCCCATTGCCTCCGGAAGTAATTATCGCATTATCGCAGCCAATGATTTCTCATCGAGGCCAAGAATATATGACGTTGCACAAAGAGATAGTTGATATGGCGAAGCAGTTCTATCAGACCACCAATGACCTGTTCCTTTTTACATCATCAGGAACCGGTATGATGGAAGCTTCATTAGTGAATACACTATCTCCAGGAGATACAATATTAGCTGTTAGCGTAGGTAAGTTCGGAGACAGATTTATTGAAGCAGCAAAGGCATTTGATTTTGATGTACATGTAGTGTCTTTCCCCATGGGTGAAGCGGCAGATCCGGTAAAAGTTGCCGAAGCGTATGCAACATTACCAAATTGCAAGGCTGTTATTATTACACATAATGAAACATCCAGTGCTATAACAAATGATTTGGCTGCTATTACTGTTGCTGTACGGGAGCATGGTGACCCTCTATTTATCGTAGATAGTGTATCCGGCATTGGGAATCTTGATTTACCTGTAGATGAACTAAAACTCGATGTCGTATTTACATCGTCTCAAAAAGCCTGGATGA
>CAYSEV010000031.1:0-15355 GCA_964430295.1 uncultured Gammaproteobacteria bacterium | reverse complement strand
AATATTTTTGTGTTCCTCGAAGTCCACGTACCTGTAAGACTTCTTTGATATCCAAATAACCGCTTGCCAACTGATCTCCTGCTGCTACCAAATCACCATCGGCGACTTTCAGTTCGCTGGTAAGCGGAATCGTGTATTCTCGCTCTTCCGGAGGTTTGATAGCTGTATTTTTCACGGTAACGGTATAACCATCTTCAGTTTCTGCAACAGATACTTTTCCGGCTATCTCAGATACAGGTGATAGTACTCTTGGTGTGCGAAGTTCAAATAATTCTTCAACACGTGGCAATCCTTGAGTAACATCAAGTCCGACGATACCACCGGCATGGCGAACACGCATCGTAAGCTGAGTTCCTGGTTCTCCTATGGATTGTGCTGCAACGACACCAACTGGTGTGCCTTGCTGCACGTGTGCATTGGTTGAGAAATCTCGACCATAACATTTTGCACACATTCCAACCGCTGCCTGACAGGTAATTGCGGATCTCACACTTACCATATCTACACCGTGTTCATCGAGTAATTTTACATTCTCTTCTGTAATTTCTTCTCCAGCAGCTATCAATACTTTTTTACTGTCTGGTGCTATTACATCTGATGCTGCAGCTCGACCGATGACACGAAGTGCAAATGGAGCCTGTCGATCTTCATTTCGATACACTTCCCAACCTTCAGTTGTACCACAGTCTTCTGATCGGGTAATCATATCGTGAGATACATCAACCAAGCGTCGTGTAAGGTATCCTGCATCAGCAGTTTTGAGAGCTGAGTCAGTCAATCCTTTACGTGATCCACGAGTACTTGTCACGTACTCAAAGATTGATAATCCTTCGCGATAATTACTCTTTGTTGGAAGTTCGACGATTTTACCAAGCGGATCAACAACGAGTCCTTTAATAGCGGACAACTGTTTCAATTGATCTTTAGATGCACGTGCTCCTCCGGAGTCGATAATCATCTTTACTGGATTGTCGGTCTTCATGCGTTGCCATGTTAAGTCTGCAATGCTTTCTGTAACTTCAATCCAGATTTCATTGGACAATCTTCTCTTTTCCTCAAGGGTTATAAGTCCTTGCTGGTAGTTGCCATCAACATCTTTAACTTTGCCTTCTGCTTCTTTGACGATTGATTGCTTCTCATCAACGATCTCACAATCAAACACAGAGACTGAAAGTCCACCACACATAGTGGCGCCCATAAATCCGATGTTTTTAATAGCATCGATCAGTTTTACAACTTCTTCTTTACTGTAGTGGTTGAGTGCTTTTGTGATAAGCGATTTTACGGTTGCTGCTTTCACTGGACTATTTATGTAGCGCAGTTCTTCTGGCAATATTTCGTTAAATAATACTCGACCAACTGTGGTTGTAAGCCATTCTCCATTTACTCGAAGTCGGATTGGACTTCGAAGAGATACTTTACCTGATTGGTAGGCAAATATTACATCAGCGTCATCACTGTATACAGGCATGTCTTTTACTTCGACTGATTCACCACTCACTTCCATAGAAGTCAGGTAGTAACAACCGATAACCATTTCTTTGTTTGGAACGGTGATAGGTGATCCATCAGCCGGCTTCAACAAATTGTGTGTCGGTAACATCAAATGAATAGCTTCCTGCTGACTCTCTACTGAAAGCGGGATATGGACAGCCATTTGATCTCCATCAAAGTCAGCATTGTATCCTGCACACACACACGGGTGAATGCGGATGGCTGATCCTTCAATAAGGATCGGATAGAATGCCTGGATACCCAATTTGTGAAGGGTAGGCGCTCGATTTAAGAGAACCGGATGATTTTTGGTAATTTCTTCCAAAATATCAAAGACTTCCGGTGTTCTCTTTTCAAGTACATTCTTTGCATTTTTCACGTTTGGTGCAATGCCGCGAACGATAAGTTCACGAAGGACAAATGGCTTGAACATTTCAAGTGCCATTTCTTTTGGCAAACCACACTGTGTCAGATTAAGTTCCGGTCCGACAACGATAACTGAACGACCTGAATAATCAACACGTTTTCCAAGCAAATTCTGTCGGAATCGTCCTTGTTTGCCACGAAGCATATCTGACAAAGATCGAAGTGGTGCGATAACAGCTCTTGAACTTGGTCGTTGTGTGACGTCAATCAAACTATCTACAGCTTCCTGAAGCATACGCTTTTCGTTGCGCAAAATGATTTCAGGTGCTCCCAAGTCCATAAGATGCTTGAGTCTGCTATTTCTATTGATGACACGTCGATACAAGTCATTCAAATCACTGGTAGCAAAACGTCCACCGGACAATTGCACCATTGGTCGAAGATCTGGTGGAATAACCGGAAGGTTTTCCAAAATAATCCATGAAGGGTTAACACTTGCGCGTCGCATACCATCGACCACACGAAGTCTTTTTGTGGCTTTGATATGGCGTTGACCGCTACTGTTTTGAATTTCTTCACGGAGTTCAGCTGTGAGTTTTTCAAGATCTATCTTTTTGATAACCTTTTCTACTGCTTCAGCTCCCATTCCAACTTCAAAACATTCTACGGCATCGTATTCAAGAAGTCTCAAATACTCATCCTCAGAAAGTGTATGCAATGGCTTAATTGCTTTAACGATAGAGATAAGTGAATCTACAATTTCTTTAATTTTATCTTTTTCTTTTGCTCCGCGGTCTTCGATTACAGTCATTTCCTGACGTTCTTTTAGTGTTAATTCGGAAACTGCCAAATCTTTAGCCTCTGCCCCGTTTACCCGATTTTTAACTGTTTCTTTATCTTTGATAAGGGCTTCCTGTTTTTTTGCCTTTTCTTCTTTGATACGCGCATCGACTTCATCCATTCGGATTTTGCCAGCCATTGTAAGCTGTTCGAGTACTTCCTTTTTCTTATCTTCATCTACATCTGTAACCAGATATTGTGCAAAATAAATAACCTCTTCAAGTGCTCGTGGACTGATATCCAATAAGAGAGACAATCGTGATGGAGCACCTTTAAAAAACCATACATGAGCTACAGGCGCAACCAATGCGATATGTCCCATGCGCTCTCTACGTACTTTACTTTGAGTAACTTCTACACCACATTTATCACAGACGATCCCTCGGTATCGGATTCTCTTGTATTTACCACAATAACATTCCCAATCTTTTGTAGGGCCAAAAATTCGCTCATCAAATAATCCATCTTTTTCCGGTTTGAGAGTTCGATAGTTGATGGTTTCTGGTTTTGTTACTTCACCATGCGACCATTCTTTAATGTCTGCAGGTGATGCAAGTGTAACCTTTAACCCTGTAAAATCTACTATGTTTGCGAATGATGATTTAGTGTCCATATGTTTACTCCTTTGCCTTCAGAGCTTCATCGTCTGGCTCAAGTTCCGGTATTACTTCTTTTACTTCTTCCTCTGCTACTGTTTCTTCGCCACTTGCTTTAGCGATTTCTTCAGCTTCTTTGCGAAGAACGTCATCGGCAATGGTTGGGACAGTAATAGTTGGTTTAGCTGTTACAACACCTGTTGGAACTACACTAAGCCCTAATGCTTGTAATTCTTTAACCAATACTTTAAATGATTCAGGAATCGTAGATTCTGGGATATCTGTTCCTTTTACGATTGCTTCAAACGCCTTTGCACGTCCTACGACATCATCGGATTTGATAGTCAACATTTCCTGAAGCACATGCGCTGCTCGATGTGATTCAAGTGCCCACACTTCCATTTCTCCAAGTCTCTGTCCGCCCATTTGTGCTTTACCTCCAAGAGGCTGCTGGGTGACGAGTGAGTATGGTCCAGTTGAACGTGCATGAGTCTTATCTTCAACCATGTGAATGAGTTTCAGGATATATCCGACACCCATTACGATAGGCTCTTTAAATGCTTCACCTGTTCGACCATCATACAATGTGCTCTTCCCAGTTACTGATAAACCTGCTTCTTTAAGTAATTCTGTTGTATTCTCTTCTCGTGTTTTTTCAAATACTGGAAGTGCAACTTTATAGTTTAACTTCTCAGCTGCTAACCCAAGATGAGTTTCAAGGAGTTGTCCAAGATTCATACGAGCCAGAACAGACAGTGGAGAGATAATAAGATCTACCACAGTTCCATCGGCTAGGTATGGCATATCACTTTGTGGAACAACTTTTGAGATAACACCTTTGTTTCCATGTCGACCTGCAAGTTTATCTCCTGCCACGACTTTTCGCATTTGGGCAACCTTAACGATAATCTTTCGATTTGTTCCTGGTTCAAGTTCATCGCCTTTTTCTTTATCAAGAATTTTTACTACTATAACTGTTCCTCGTTCACCATGAGCTACTCTCAAACTTGTATCTCGTACTTCTCGTGCTTTCTCTCCGAAAATTGCGCGAAGCAGTCGCTCTTCAGCAGTAAGTTCTGTCTCGCCTTTTGGAGCTATTTTACCTACCAAAATGTCATTTGGTCGAACTTCTGCACCAACGACGATGATACCGTTTTCATCAAGGTTTCGAAGGGCTTCTTCGCCAACATTCGGTATATCTCGGGTTGTTTCTTCTGCACCAAGTTTTGTGTCAACGACATTTGCTTCATATTCTTCAATATGAACAGATGTAAGAACATCATCTCGTACGAGTCTGTCAGAGATAACGATAGCATCTTCATACCCTAAACCGTCAAAGCTCATGTATGCGATGGTTACGTTTGACCCCAATGCCAATTCGCCATCTTCACTTGCTGGTCCTTCTATCAAAACATCATTTTTCTTTACTTTATCTCCAGACGAAACCATTACTCGTTGGTTGTAGCATGTAGATTGTGCTGAACGTGAGAATTTCAAAACTGGATAGGTATAAGATTGCCCATCCTTTGTTTCAAATACAACTTTTGATCCATCTGCGTAGGTAACTACCCCGTCATCCTTTGCACGAACGACACGTCCCATTGTTTGTGAAATAGCTGCTTCCATACCTGTTCCTACAACAGGAGATTGTGGAATTAATAATGGAACAGCTTGACACTGCATGTGAGTACCCATCAAAGCGCGGTTTGCTTCATCATGTGCTAAGAATGGAATAAGTGAAGCCGGAGCTCCAACGACTTGTCGTGGGACAACATCAATATATTCAACTACCGTAGCATCAGCTTCCAAAAACTCTCCCTTATAACGCACAGGAACGCGTTCATCTTCAAAGTATCCATCTTTATCGATTGCAATACTTGCGTGGGTAATATATTTGTATTGTTCATCACTTGCATCGAGGTATACGATCTTATCAGTCACTTTCATGACTTCTTTGTTACCACGAGTTACTTTTTCTACTTTTCTATATGGTGTTTCAAGAAAACCATAATCATTTACTCGTGCATAAAGTGACATGTATGTAACAAGTCCAATATTTGGACCTTCTGGACTTCGAACTGGACAGATACGACCGTACTGTGAAGCGTTGATGTCACGGATAGAGAACGATGCTCGTTCTCGTGAAATACCACCGGTTCCCATAACGGTTAATCGGCGAAGGTTATCTACTTCTGCTAGTGGATTTGTTTGATCCAAAATAGTAGAGAGCTGACTTGTTCTGAAGAAATCATTTACAGATGCGATTATCGGTCGAGCATTCACCAGTTGCATAGGTGTCAAATCCTCTGCAGTAGGACCTGCTAAACTCATCTTCTCTCGAACTGATCGTTCAAGTCTCAGAAGTCCTACACGAAATGCATTTGTTGCAACAAGTTCACCAACTCTTCGAACACGTCGATTACCAAGATGATCAATATCATCTACATCTTCTGTTCCATTTGCTAAACCAATAAGTTTTTTAACACTTCCAACGATATCTTCTCGTGTTAATACCCAATGTTCACGATCATTTGGGACATCAATGCCGAGTTTTTTATTCATCTTATATCGACCAACTCTTTCTAATGAATATCGTCGATAATCAAAGAACATTGTTCTGATAAGTTCCTGTGCGTTATCCTGTACGATCGGTTCTCCTGGGCGGAGCTTTCTATAGAGTTCAAGTACAGCTTCTGTGTGATTTTTGGTTGGATCTTTTGCTAGTGTTGCTTCTATGTATTTATGGTCTATATTTGTATCGACATCTTTGAAGGCTTCAATTATTTCTTCATTACTTCCAAGACCGATTGCTCGAAGGAAGGTCGTTGCGACAAATTTTCTTCGGCGATCAATACGAACCATCATGACATCATTGCGGGTCATAATGAATTCGAGCCAACTACCATGCATAGGTCGAATTTCTGCACTATGAAGTGTTTTTCCTGTGGAAGAATCCATTGTGCCACTAAAATAGATACCAGGAGATCGAACCAATTGGTTAACGACACATCGTTCAATACCATTAATGATGAATGTGCCATTTTCTGTCATTGCAGGAATATCACCAAGGAATACTTCTTGAGATACATGATGTCCTGTCTGTTTGTTTATAAGGGTGGTTGTAACTTTAAGGGGCATGTCAAAGGTTAAACCTTTTTCAAGTGCAGCCAGAGGAGTTAATCGTGGTCGTCCAAAATAATAATCACCAAATGACAATTCCCAATTTTTTCCTGTAAAATCTTTAATCGGAGAAACTTCTACAATAAGATCTTTGATTCCCTGTTCAAGAAACCATTGATATGATTCTCTTTGAACTAATGTCAGATCAAAAACTGGAAGATCTGAATATTCTTTACCCCAATACAATCGTTGTTTAGTCTGTCCTTTTTTAGCCATTTAATAATTCCTATAAAAATAAATGAATACGAACGACAAAAAGAAGCGAACAATGAACGTTCGCCTCAAATTCTATTGAATTAGGACAATAATACAGCCCATCAGATCATTTGTCAACACGCTAATTCAGTATATTTTATCTTTCTATTATATATATATCTTGCTTATATCCACCCACTGCCACAAAAGTTGCCCGACCGCTCACAATTGCTTCGTAGGGTCTACACACTCTGCACCCATCTGCCTGCGGGCATTTAAAATGTTCTAGTTTCCGTGCAAGTTGAACTTTTTTCGCGATTGTTAATACACGAGCTTGTGCGCTTTCTATATCTACGAGTGGAACCTCTGTGGGAGCATCATCCCGATCCAAATACCAGTAACTCAGTTTTTCCACTTTTCGAGACTGGCATTTAGATGCAAGAAGCACATAGATAGGAAGCTGCAAAGAATCAGGATCCTCATCAAATTTCCCGGTTTTGAAATCTATAATATGCACACCATCAGTTACTTCAAGATATTCAATCCAATCGATCTTACCGCATAAAATAATATTGTCTTCTTCCGATAACCAAAAATATGGCAATTCCTGGCGAAATTTAATCGTTTTATTTTTAAGTGGCCCGGGATTATTCATAATCCGAGAAATCATATTGGCACCACGCTCTTTTATTTGTGCTTCCTCTGCAGCCGAAGAAAATCCTCCAAGTTTACCTGCAACGTTTTTCCACGCAAGCTCATACCGATCAAGTAACGAATTAGAAAATCTTGTTTCCGCTGGCAGAGATGATAACGACTCAACTACCTCATGCACAGCTTGACCCAATGCCAACGGCGGTTGCATGAGCATAATCTTATGATTTGTCTTTGGGTCTCTATATATATTTTTTAAATAATATGCACGTGGACATTTCAAATAATCACCTATCGAAGAATGCGACACCCACACAGCTGAAAATTTATCTTTTATCATAGTATGTGAGGGTATAGTACAATATTGTCATGATTAATCAAGTTTCATTTCAAGAAGCGAAAGACAGTTTCACACAAGCACTTGCAAAAAATACAATTCAAGCGCCGTTTCTCACATGGGAGTGGCACAACGTATGGTTTAACACATTGGGATCTTCATACTCCCCTCTCACGTTTTTATTGGATGAAGATATCGTTGCATCGTTTGCCGTAAAGGCAGATGAACTTATTTTTGCAGGTGGAGATGAAATAGCAGATTATCTGGATATCATTGGTCCTGATCAAAAAAAACAGGCGGCGTGGGAACAAATTATCCCAACGCTTCGAGATTTAAACATCAAAAATCTCACTCTAAGGAATATTCCTGAAAATTCAGCAACAAAATCATTTTTTTCCACACGCCCACTGACAACAGTTGAACAAGAAGACACAACACCGCAATTTCAATTACCAAAGACCTGGGAACTATATACAGAATCGCTTTCAAAAAAATACCGTCATGAACTGGAGCGAAAAATCCGCAAATTTGATCGTGAACATCCGGATAGTGAAATCATAGAAAGTACAAATCCGGCACAGGATATTTCTGTATTATTTTCCCTCATGGAAAAAGATGAAGCAAAAAAGCAATTTTTAACAGCAGATATGAAAGAATTTTTTACGAAAATTGCAAGCATTTTTTCACACCAAACATCTCTTCGCTATGTGGCATTAGGAGACAAAAAAATTGCTGCTACCATTTCATTTATTATGAATACTACGCATTATCTGTATAACTCAGGATTTGATAAAGACTGTTGCTCTATCGCAGGGTTTTTCCTTAAAGCCATGAATATAAAACACGCAATAGAGACGGGTGCAACTATGTATAATTTTCTTCAGGGAAATGAGCGATATAAATACGAATTAGCAGGAGAAGATTTTGGTGTGTATAAAATAACACACACGCATTCGTAATCCATTCGTTTGTACGTTATCCCACTTCGCACACAACACGGTTCTACTGTATGATGAATATGTATGGAACTGTTATATAATCCTGCGGTCCTCGAACATACCACTATTTCTCATCCTGAATCAGCAGACAGGCTAGAACCTTTTTTGTCTCTACCTGTCACTCCAGTTCAGGAAACGGAAGAAATTTTAGAGCTCATCCATACAAAAGAATATATTTCACATGTTAAGGACATGGCACAGCGCAGTGAATTACTGGACCCTGATACTCAAACATCACCGGGATCGTTTCATGCCGCACTTGCTGCAGCATCGCTCGCCATACAAGCTGCAGAGACAGATAATTTTGCCCTTATTCGCCCACCGGGTCATCATGCATATCCGGATCATGGAGCAGGGTTTTGTTTATTTAATAATATAGCTATTGCGACACAACACATGGTTAATTCCGGTAAACGTGTACTGATTATAGATATAGATGGCCATCTCGGAGACGGCACTGAATCTATTTTTTACAATTCAAAACAGGTGCTCTATTGGTCTCTTCATCAGGAGCATGCGTATCCTGAGAAAGGCGCCATTAATGAAATCGGATCGGCAGAAGGCATAGGATATACGATAAATGTTCCACTTCCCGCAAAAACCGGCGATGATATATATCTGCAGGCATTTAACCGAATCCTCCCTGCCGCACTTGAATTTACACCCGATATAGTTGGAATATCCGCAGGATTTGACGCACATGCAGATGACCCTACACTCCAACTGAAACTAAGCACCAATACATATTATCAAATTGCGTCACTTCTCTCTAAAAACTTTCCCCATGTATTTGCCGTTCTCGAAGGCGGATATAACAAAACGATATTAGAACATTCCATTTACAGTTTTCTGGATGGCATGAACAATAAGTCTAATCGCTTTGAAGAACCATTTACTGAAACGCCATTTTTACTGCTTGAACAATTTCAAATTCATCTTGATACACTGGTAGATACACTTAAACCGTATTGGAAATCACTTATATAATATGTCCAAAATCGGGCTCAAAACTCTCTTCAATCCAAAAACAATTGCCGTTATCGGCGCATCCAATAAAAAAGAACATACAGGCTATTCCATCATGAAAAATCTTATATATGATGGCTTCCCTGGCCGTGTATATCCGGTCAATCCAAATACAGAAAGTGTTTTTGGCAGTAAATCATATAAGACACTTCAGGATATTCCCGAGCATATTGACCTAGCAGTCATTGCAATCCCCGCTTCTGTCACACTAGATGTACTAGAACAATGTGGGAAATTACAGATTAAAAGTGTCGTTATTATATCTTCAGGGTTTAAGGAAACCGGAGAATCCGGTACACAACTGTTTGAAAAAATAAAGCAAATAGCCCTCCAATATGACATTACTATTCTCGGCCCGAATTGTTTAGGATTTATCAGACCATCAAAAAATCTGAATGTCAGTTTTGCAAACAAATCAGCTCGTGCAGGAAATGTTGCGTTTATCTCTCAAAGTGGAGCACTATGTACAGCTGTTCTTGATTGGTCACTTACGCATCAGATCGGCTTCAGTTATTTCGTATCAATTGGAGAGATGGTGAATGTTGGGTTTCATGATTTAATTGACTATTTTGGAAATGACCCAGACACATCAAGTATTTTGCTCTATATCGAATCACTCGACCATGCCCGTTCTTTTTTAAGCGCAGCCCGTGCATATGCCCGAACGAAACCTATTATTGTTTTAAAATCCGGCAAAAGTGCCGAAGGCGCTAAAGCAGCACGATCACATACAGGAAGTCTGGCCGGCAATGATGAGGCATTTAATGCAGCATTTGCGAGAGCCGGTATGCTTCGGGTAAACACCATTGGAGAATTATTTGACTGTGCAGAAGTACTTGCAACACAACAACACCCAACCGGTAACAAACTGGCCATAGTGACCAATGCGGGAGGACCGGGTGTTATTGCAACGGATTATCTTATCGATAAATCAGGAGAACTTGCGACATATTCCGCAGAGACACTCAGTACATTGAATGCTACGCTCCCGCAAAACTGGAGTCATGGCAACCCTGTAGATGTATTAGGTGATGCAGATGCGCTGCGCTATAAAGCTGCACTTGAAGCAGTATTACATGATCAAAATACCGATGCAGCACTTGTACTCCTAACGCCGCAGTCTATGACACATCCAGTGTCCGTTGCGAAGGAAATTATCGATATTGCGAAAAAATATAATAAAGTTATCTTGACATCATTTTTAGGGGAAGATGATGTCGCCCCAGCCCGACAATTACTGCGCGATGCACATATTCCAACATATGATACGCCTGAAAAGGCGATCAGAAGTTTTATGAATATGGTCGCCTATTCACGCAATCTTGATTTATTATACGAAACTCCAGCGGACATTCCTCATGCCTTTTCTCCACGAACAGAAAAAAACCGGGAAATTATACAACAGGCATTAAAACAAGAGCGATCTGTGTTAAACGAACTGGAAGCAAAAGAATTTTTGAAAAATTATGACATGCCTATCCCTGTATCATACCTTTGCACAACAGAAGTAGATGCTATCGCAAAAGCAAAAGAAATCGGATTTCCCATAGCCATGAAAGTCGTATCGCCACAAATACTTCATAAGATAGATGTTGGTGGAGTAGTCTTGCATATTTCAAATGAAGACGAAGTTAAAAAAGCATTTCACGATGTTACAACCATCCCAAAAACTCATATGCCCGATGCCGAAATTCAAGGAGCACTTCTTGAACCTATGACAACAAAAAAATATGAATTATTTATCGGTTGTAAAAAAGATCCCATATTTGGGCCTACAATTGTTTTTGGATTAGGAGGAGTTGCAGTGGAAGTGTTTCATGATGTGACTGTTGCCCTTCCCCCGCTCAATATGGCTCTTGCACTGCGGATGATCCAGCGCACGAAAATATATAAATTATTAAATGGCTATCGCGGCGCTCCGCAAATAGATATAAATATAATTCAGTTCCTGCTCTATAAATTTTCGTATCTTGTCATCGATTTCCCTGAAATTAAAGAAATTGATATAAATCCCTTCGGCATAGATGAACATGGAGGAGTTGTTCTTGATGCTAAAATTATTCTGGATGATTCCGTACCATATACTCCGGAAAAACCATACGAACATTTGGTTATTTCACCCTATCCATCAAAATATATAAAACATGTTGTGGTCCCCAATGACCGTCATATCACACTTCGACCAATCCGCCCTGAGGATGAGCCGATGGAAGCTGAGATGTTCACTCATTTTTCCGAGCAAACACAAAAATTCAGATTCTTTGAACTGATCAAAGATATTTCTCATCAGATGCTCATCCGCTATACACAAATAGACTATGATCGGGAAATTGCAATTATTGCAGAAGAAACAGTCGGGAGCACAAAACGCATGCTCGGAGTCGCCCGTATCATCGGCGATTCGTATGGAGAAAAAGCTGAATTTGCCATTGTGGTCGCTGATCCATATCAACATCTAGGACTGGGAAATATGCTTATGGACTATATTCTGGAAATTGCAAAAGACCGTCATATGAAAACGATCTATGCATACATGCTTCCGGAGAATACAAAAATGATTACGATGATGCAAAAACGAGGATTTTCCTGCACACAAAGTGATGATACGATAAAAGCTACGCTCACACTGTAGATACCATGAAACGAAAGATATCACGCAAACGCATTGCTACCCCTGTATCTTTTTCGACATACTTTATCGTACTCGGATTCCTATGCTTTATGCTTGTTGCAGTTGGTATGCATTTTTTCTTTCCTAAACGCGATTATTTACATCCGCTTGCCCAACTCCGTGTGCCGACAGCACTCCCTGAAGTCTATCTGCCAGGACCATACGAAGCAGCCACTATAGAATCCCCTGTTCTTGGCGCCGATACAATTTCACCACGCGATGTTATTACGTATATCAATAATGAGAGAATGAAAGTCGGCAGTCCTCCGCTTCGCACCAATAAACTCCTTACAATGGCAGCACAAAAACGGGCAGAAGTTATGCTCAAATACCAAAATTTTTCACATCAGGATCCGTATGAGCATATTCAGTTAGATACTGTACTGCCGATGGTAAATTATCCGTTTCGATATGCGACCGAAAATATCGGCATGGGAGATAGCAGCGCATACGGATTTGCACGCGGATTTATGAGCAGCACCAGTCACCGGGCAAATTTGCTCAACCCGGAACTGGAAGAGACAGGCGTTGCCATCGTCACAGGTGCATACAAACAGTACTACGTAAACATGGCAGTACAGCTCTTTGCCATTCCTGCGACAAAAGAACAATACCTAGGGTATACAGATGAAGATCGGGAAAATTATAAACAATTGCTCCAAGATATAGAATCACAACTTGCACTTACTCAAGATCGTCTGTCAAATAATGTGAGTGATTCTGAATATTATGAAGGATGGCAAAAAATTCTTATGCGACAAAAAGAAATTGTCACTCTTTTATACAATACAACACTACAAAATCAGCCGATGGTCAAAAATCTTGTAACTCTCATTGGAGAATATAATAAGAATTGGTCTCTCGTGCCAAAGAGTGGTTCTTAATATCAGAACAAAATCAGCCCAGGATTAACGATCATTATTACCCCCAGTATCAACATGAGGATTCCGCCCACAAGGTTCGATGTTTTACTGTATTTGGTTGTTAATGATAATTTATCTGCTCCATAGAGAGCCAGTCCAAACACAACCAAATCGTCGATCATATAAAAAAAGATATAGATAAAAATATACGCCATATATTGAATGCCCGAGAGATGATTTAATTCCAATATTTTAGTAAACGATTGGGGTATGCCGATAGAACATGCGAATTCTATTATGTTCACAGAAAATGCCACAACCAAAATACCCAGACAGGTATATAACGAGAATTTTTCTGCGGTTAATTCTTTCAGTTTTGCAACAGTTTTACTCCGCTGTTCTACACCGGTCACATGACATTCCAATTCTTTTTTTCTCCATTCACGCAGAAAAAATCCACCGCCAATAATTGTCACAACACCGATAATCGGAGTTATGATCGAATCAAGCTGTACAAAATTCCATGTTTTATACCACACAGTCAAAATCATCGTATACATAATCGCTTCTGCGAGTATAAATATGCCTGCATACACCGCCATCTTCTTTTTACTTCCCGCCTGAAGAAGTAGTAATAAAAATGTTACAAGAACCCACATGGCACACGGATTAAACCCATCGATAAACCCGAGTATGGAACTAATGGCTATAAGCGGATATGTTGCAGAGTTAATGGTACCTAAGATCGGAAGTGTGACTGTAATTCCGGGTTTTTGTACAGTGCAGGGCACGGCACCAGTCTCATCACATATGCTGGATGTTTCTCCATACAGAGTGGCACGATCAAGTTCTGTCCGAACATGTTTCACAGAGGCTTCGTCAATGAGTTTCCGTATTGTTTTTCCTGTAGTTTTTTCACTATCAAATCCGATGATATATGACGTCCCTATGATAGTTATGGGTGTGACTTTTGCGGTGTTCGTTCGTGTGGTAAATGCTAAAAATTTTTCACTACCCTGTTTCTCCGCCACATTAAATAATGTCAACGAAATAGTTGATTCTTTTTCTAGATCTTTCAGAAATGCTTCTTCTGCCTGACAGTGGGTACATCCTGTTCGTACGAATACAACAACCTCTGTTTTTTCTGTTTGTGCGAATACTACTGGAACAATAAACAAAGGAAAAAATAGACTTAATATACCTATGAGTATGCGTTTTAGCATGCACTGATACTACTCTAGTTTACACAGAGAGAAAAGATACAAAATGATGATATCTGCAAGAAAGCACTGTTGACAGAATGAGACCTCCGACGTAGTATACCAATGCAGTATCAAGAGGATGGTGAGGGACTTAGCCCTATGACCCATCCAGCAACCGATCCTAATTTATTTGAGGCCACGGTGCTACAGCTAATCTCGATACGATCACATATGTGGTACACATCTTTTTTTGTCCTCTTTTTTCCTTTCTCTTTTTTCGCACAGGTCAATTCTTCATTCGAAGGGAGGCTTGTATGACGTAGTGCTTCCACGTTTTTTTCAAACAAAAAAGGCAAAAATGTATGCCAAATCCGGGGGGATTGTGTTCCGCAGAGTCTTTCGACTATGTGGGGCTCATTTTGTGCCTTTTCGTAACGATACCATCCCCCACAATTTTTTTCAATAAAGGAGAACATATGAATATTGAACTTCATGCGTCAGAGTCCGTAGCAGGCGGACATCCAGATAAGGTCTGCGATCAGATCGCGGCAGAAATTCTCGATCAGGCAATTATTGCAGCAGAACCGGAAGGAATTCGTCCACGAGTCGCGATGGAAGTTTCTGCAAAAGGCACGCCCGAAGGAGGATCACTTATGCTCTTTGGTGAAGTCACGCTTCCGAAAGGAATGCAGCTTAACTATGCCGATATTGCGAGAAAAACTATCAGCGAGATTGGATACACAGATCCCACATCAGGCTTTCATGCGGGACTGAACGAACTGCTTGTACGCATTACACAGCAGTCGTCAGACATAGATCACGGAGTCACTCATAAACGCACAGGAGCCGGAGATCAGGGGCTTATGTTCGGTGGAGCCACAGATGAAACAGTGCAGCTCATGCCCATGCCGATTGCCATAGCCCATGATCTTACAG
>CAYSEV010000030.1:0-15577 GCA_964430295.1 uncultured Gammaproteobacteria bacterium | reverse complement strand
CAGCACTTCCCAATCCACCTTTCATTTGACGTGTTGGCCCAAATATACCTCCCACACATGCTCCTATTCCTGCACCAATATTCCCCTGTTCAACTGAATCACCCGACGCGTTTAAACATGCCTGATACCCCATGGCAGCATCAGGACGTCGTCTGGAATCACCAATGCCTAGATCATAAATAACTGCAGCTGGCACAATAGGAACTCTTGCAACTCCTGTATTAAACCCCACGTGCTTTTCTTCGAGGTATTTCATAACTCCACTGGAGGCATCAAGTCCAAATGCACTACCCCCTGTCAGAAGAATTCCGTGAACTTTTGAAACCAAATGCATTGGAGTGAGCAAATCTGTTTCTCTTGTTCCTGGTGCACCCCCTCTTTGATCTATACCGGCAACGGCACCTTTTTTTGTAAGAACAACAGTACATCCTGTAATAGCAGAATCATCTACAGCATGGCCCACTTCTATACCTGGTATCGATGTGATTGTCAGTTTTTTCATGGCCATATTGTACCATGGCATACATTATTCATACGGTCTATTGACACATGGATTTTATTGTGGGAAGCTACTGATAGAAATTATTTTTTTCGAAAAATATGCCGAAGAAATCGTCTATTGCATTGATACTTGCTCCGATACTTCTGATTGTCATGGGTGTTATGGTGTATTTTCTCTCTAAAGGATCCGGTTTTGACACGCGTAATCGTGCAAGCACCCCTACGGGAACCGCAGAAATCAAAGTATCTCCTGAGACTCATCACTATTTTATAGGAGACTATTTTAAGTTGGATATGATGCTTGGTACCGGAGGAAAAGCGATTTCCGGCGCGGGATTTAGACTGTCATATCCTTTCACAACAGCAGTACCGGAAATCGAAGTGCTCGATAACAATACAAACGCAACTGGTATACAGATTCAATCGTTCGCATCCAGCCTTAATCCTGATTTTACACAGAATGTTAATTTGACCCAATTGACACCTGCCACCAATGGAACAGTTAGCATTGATTATGGAGCGGTTATATCTACAACGGAAGGGTATTCGAATACATCAGGACAGAAATTCGCACAAATAAGTTTCCTTGCCAGAAGAGCTGGAACATTTGTGCTCCAACATGACCCGCAGCGATCACAGATTACTGACAAAGCGACAGGTCTGGATGTTTTAAAGACAATTGATCCTATATCCATAACTGTTGCAACAGAAACACAGGCGCCCGCTATAACGATAACAAGTGGCTTGGCAGAAAACGCATCTACGACAAGCGCAACTGTGAATTTCACGTATACAGCTTCAGATTTGCCTGTACGCCAAGCGAATGTGTTTACCCCGCTCACATCAACACACAAGTTTGACGCAGAAACACCAGCCGCATATACTGCACTCGCAAGCAACACAAGAACGATATCGAAAGTGCTTGCGCACGGCGCACATACATTAACAATATATGTAAAAGACCCTCAAGGAAATGTCGGAACTGTTGTGAGACATTTCACTGTTGATGCAACACCACATATAAACAGCATTACACCTACAGAAGGAACTGCGACAACTGAGGTAACCATATACGGATATAACTTTACGGGAACCACTGTAAAGTTTGGGACAATAGCAGTTGCTGCGGCAGATTATGTATCACGCAGTGCGACTCAAATGGTAGTAAAAGTCCCGGTTGGTGCAAATGGTCAGATTAAAGTAATTCAAACAGGCGTTACACCAAATCTTGTCAGTAACGGAGTAGACTTCCAGGTCAGAACACGATTGGTATTGCTCGTACCTCTTCAGGGTCTGCCTACATTTAAAGGAACGAAAACTGCAATATCTACGGTTGTGAAATGCGGTACATTCAGACATGAATTTACGAATGTTGACTTTGTGTGGGGACCGGGAGCGCTTGCACATAGGTTTGATGCACTGTTCCCTGTCGGCACTGTTGTACCAGCGGCCACCAACTGTACGGTTTCTATAAAGGAGACATCCAGATTACGTAAGCGATTCACAGGGTTGACCATGGCCCCCGGGATTATTAATACGTTTGTCAAAAACACTGCTGCAGACACAATGCTCGTGGCTGATTTTGACAATAACAATAAGCTGGAACTGCAGGATTATGGACTACTCATGGCCAATTTCTCGTCCAGCACAGGGTTAACTGTGCCCGTAACTGCTGCCAATGCAAAATTTGATTTGAACGGAGATGGAAATCTGACAATAGATGATATAGCACTGTTATTAACAAATCTTACAACGCTTCAGCGTGCCGGAGATCCTGAATAACATGAATTCATTCTGCCTTTCAAGAATACGGATTATTGGATATATAGCTCTTCTGGTTAGCGTTTTGTATGCATCTCAGATGCCTGTATATGCTGCAGTGTCTGGGGGAGCAGGACATATACTTCTATCCCCTGCAAATACTACACTTCCTATCGGAGCAGGGACACCTGTAGATATATTGTTTAACACAGCAAATGTGCCTGTTTCTGGTATCCAAGTTGTAGCAACATTCAATGTTGCAAATCCGGTTGATTTAACCGCGACTATACAGACAAACAGTGCACTTAGTGATGATGGGTGGTCTTTTCCTATTAAGACAGTAACTACAACAGGAAATACTACGACAGTTCAGATTATGGCATTAAACTTGAATGCTGACGGATACGCAGTTAACTCAAATACAAAACTTGCGACTATAACATTCACGTCCGCACATCCGTTTACAAATAAAGCAGTTGTGTTTGATCAAACACTTACAAAAATATTGAAAAAATCAGATGCATCTGATATTGCCGCTATACCTGCAAATGGTGGATATTCGACGTCAGGAGCAGCAAACACTCCCACTCCTACTCAACCCGGTGCAACGGCGACATTGACACAGACACCGACGCCTACACAACCTGGAGCAACAGCTACATTAACGCCAACGCCGGTACCTGGTAACAAAGCACCGACATGTTCATCTCTCACGTCTAACTTCACAACAGTTACAGGGACTGCGACACTCACACTGACGTGCACAGGTTCAGATACTGATGGTAACATCACAGCAGCGGATTTCTCATTTGGAGATGGGCAATCCAAAATTGTAGATAGTAATAGTGGGAGTATATCGACAACACACTATTACAACACAATAGGCTCAATTAAGGCGACATGTAAAGTAAAAGATAATACAGGAACCTGGTCGACTGTCTCGGGGGCATGTGAAAAGATACTATCATTTAAGCCCGCATCAACACCAACACCTACGCAGGCCCGTTCATACGGTGATCGCGGGGCTATTGCGACGCCTACTCCAACCCAATACACAGGAGCAGCAGTTACATCTCCCACTGCAACGCCTATACGCATAGTAGGAAGTGTAATTTCTGAAACACCCGATACAGAGCCACAGGTTCCTTCTTCAGAACCTACGCTATATCCGGAAGAGCCATCAGAGCCTCCAGCCACAAATAACTCAGGTAAGATATGGTGGATCGTCGGAGGAATTATCGCAATCATAGTGGCGTTCCTACTCCTTCGTCGAAAAGGTCCTCCACCACCTCCTACCGGGCAGATACCACTTGCGACAGGATGAGAATAATAAGTTTTTTTGACTTCCCTATTCTGTAAGAACTCTGCGGGCATTGGAGACATCTTTTTCCATCTGAGTTGTAAGCTCTATAACAGAGGAAAATTTTATAACTTCACGAAGTCGCTCAACCACATCAATTTCTATGCGTGATGTATCTGTTGAAGATAAATCCTGTCCTTCAAGGCCAAGTAAAAAAACCTCAAGACTCGGATTTGTATCATCAAACGTCGGAATCGGTCCCCAATGCATCGCACCTTTAAAACGAAGATTATCCAATGTTACCCATACGGCATAGATACCATGCTCCAAATCAAATCTCTCGGGTACTACCATATTTATGGTCGGAAATCCCATAAACTTACCTCTACCTTTTCCAGATATTTGCCGGGAAACAAAATGAATTGTCATGCTCGTAGATATTTTTTAGGACGCCCGAACCGCATCCAGTTTTTATTTATGGATCCCAGCAAGATAACATCCTCTGCAATATCAAACAGAAAGTGAGTCACCATCGCGCCAAGGAGAATAGTTCCTACTCTATATTCATGGGTATACACAATATATGTAGAGCTTATTAATGCCATAACAACATATATATTATGAAATGCCAAATTGGTATTATGCTTATGGCCTGCTTCCAAAAACATGACCAATCCACGCCACTGTTTCCGCCGTATAAATGAAAAAACATCTTTTGTATACTGGTCCTTTTTTCCGTATGTAAAAAAGTAAATTAAATGATCTATATCAGGGATGAGACTCCCAATTACTGCAAGTAATATCCACATATATGTCATCTGTTGCCAGTGAACATTGAGAACCAACATCCATGACACGCCCAGGACAATGTGAAACAATTCGTGTTTTGTATGCCAGATAATTTTTCCTACTCTTTTGAGTCTCATATATACATGGTAGCAAACAGGAAGCAAATTCAGCAAGTCCAAATACCATATGTATATGATATTTCATATTGACGAACTATATTTGTATCATTCATAGTAGACACTGTTGGCATGAAAAAATATTATTTTTCGTTTCTACTTTTAATTTGTACCTTTGCGGCATACATAGCCGGTATTTCTGTGCATATACAACAGAGATCCCCTCAGAGGACTGCATCGCTTGCCGACACAAAAAGCCTAGCTTCCCTGATACGAGGAGAAGAAGCGTTAGAACCTGTATTTTCACGGGAAGGTTTATTCCATGGAGAAAAAGTTACTCCGCCCGTTGCATCATCGTTTTCACCTATTACTGAAGTCCTTGGAACACGCGATTCTCGTGAAAAAAGAATAGAAGTCGATCTGACTAATCAAAAGACATATGCCTTTGAAGGGAATAAGCTTGTGTATACATTTACAGTCTCTACAGGTCTGTGGGGATACACACCAACCGGTGAATTTACTATTTGGACAAAGGTTCGAAGCCAGCTCATGCAAGGAGGAAGCAAAGAACTCGGTACATATTATTATCTACCGAATGTACCCTATGTTATGTTTTTTTATAATGATGAAATCGAAAAAATGAGAGGATTCAGCTTTCACGGGGCATATTGGCATAATAATTTCGGGCATCCAATGAGTCACGGATGTATAAATATGAGGAATGAGGATGCAAAAACATTGTACGAGTGGGCTACCCCTGTCGTTACAAACCCAAAAGCGTGGTCAACACCCGCTACTGCCCAAAATCCAGGAACAAAGGTCATAATATACGGAAAAGCGCCACTGTATTAAAGGAGTATACCAGCGTATATTTTAGATTTTCAGACTTTTCAGATAGGCGCGGAACTCACCGTTCAGCTCTTTATGCGTAAGTGCAAATTCAATAACCGTTTTTAAATATTCGAGTTTATTTCCCGTATCATAGTACTTTGCATTTTCGACTTCACATGCATAGACAGGGCGCGTTGCCATGAGCTCTTTAATGGCATCCGTTAACCAAATCTCACCGGACTTTCCCGGTTTTACCTGCTCCAAATGATCAAAGATATCCGGAGTCAACACATAACACCCATGTGCTGCCAGATTTGACGGCGCTTCATCTGTTTTGGGCTTTTCAAGTAATCGTTTGATCTGCCATATGTTTTTTTCGACATTTACCGCATCGACAATGCCGTACCTGGAAACATCCTCTTTCGGCACGCGTACCGCAGAAATAACAGGATCACCATACTTTTCAAATACATCTATGCACTGCTTAGCACGAGGAGGGTTTGCATAAATAAACTCATCACCCCAGATAGCCACAAACGGTTCATTGCCAATAACGGATTTTGCACAGAGTACCGGAGTACCGTTTCCATACGGACCCTTTTGACGAATATATATAAAGTTAGCGAGAGCAGCGGTGCGTTTAACTTCTTCCATCAGCTCATATTTCTTTTGCTCATCAAGCATCTTGATAAGCTCATTTGGATTGTCAAAATGATCCTCGATTGATCTCTTATGCCATCCAGTAACGATAATGATATCCGTAATGCCGGAGGCTACCAATTCCTCTACCACATACTGAATAACCGGTTTATCAACAATCGGAAGCATTTCTTTCGGCATGGCCTTTGTCTGAGGCAAAAACCGTGTACCAAAACCGGCTGCAGGTATAACAGCTTTTCGAATTTTTGTGGAATGCTTGATCATATCTTAGTGTCATTCCCGATTCTGTTCGGGAATCGAAATTGTAAAAAATAGATCCTCGGATTTAATCCGAGGATGACAATCGTAGACATATTGTATTTCTCTTTCATCCCCTTTGTCAATTTGATATCATATATATGTAGTTACTCTGCAGATTGCTTTGTTGTTATTATGTCGCACGAAGATCACGGACATGGCCATGGCGGCGAACACGCCAAACCGTCAAATCCATTTTTTATTATTGGATTTGTGCTTATTATTGCATTTTTTGCACTTCAATCGCGCAGTGGCGGACAACGCTCATCAGGGCCAATATCAAAACCTGTTCCTCGAGCAATACCCACCCCTACCCTTGAGATACAAGGGATACACGAGCAGGGTCCCACGTACCAAAAATCAATTTTGAATGAAGGAATGACTCCTCCGCCCGACCTCGTCGTAACGCCTCAGGTGGGAGGTATAGCCCCATGGAATTATGTGCGTAAGTTTCAGAATGACCTTCAGGTTATATTGGATCCGATCGAAGGGTCATCATATCAGCAGAAGCATACGATAAAAACAGCAAATCTCGGACCTGAGGGGTATGAAGTTGAGCAGGCAGCTGTACGCCTTACCCCTAAAGAGATTCAGGATTCCAATTTGCACCTGATTACCTATATACAGAATCTTACCGCAAACCATACACAATGTTTTTACGATGAAGCCAATGGATTCGAACATCATCCTGATGAAAATATTTTTAAGACCGCAGCACTGCGATGGAATAACGCGCGTGGAGGCTCAAAAGTTTTACAGTCTACCATGTCTACCGGGAAATTACCGCTTGAAGGGTTTGATTTGTTTAACACACTTCCAGATGAAAAAGTTACAGCTCAAAATGGACTAAAGTGTTTCACACAGGACAAAGGTTTCCATACGGGACTTTTTGAAGATAATACCGGTGAGGAATACTATCATGGCGAAGCACATCCCCCTGCTCAGTGGACCCCGGATTTATTTTGCCCAGCAGAAACTGAACAATACCGTGAATGTATTGCGGAACAGGCTGCGTGCAGCGAAGATACGCGGAATAAAAATAAAAGTAACAAAAATAAAGATGGAGAATGCGGACCACAGAATTGCTCTCTGGTGTGCCATGGAGATGCTCACACTGTCTATAGCACCAGTTTACCCGGAGCTATGAAAGAAGGAGATATTACATACAACATCGGCTACCTTGAAAATGGGGATACACAGGGATATACGTATACCCAATTTGATAATGCATTTAATTTTAATAAAGAACATGGATTGAACACGCAGGGCCAGACAAATGATTTTATTTTCAAAAACGATGTTATGACTGAGGAATCCATTTACGCCGAGCTGGCACGTATCAAGGAGCATCTGCATGCATTTCAATGCGTTCTAAAGCCTAAAGAATTACAGACTCCTGATAAACCCTGTCCAACACCGGAACCTGATAAGTCAACAGCTGGCATCCGAAATGGAAATGACGCCATCGAACCTCGTGAACCTGCACAATGCGGAGCCGGCAAACCGATAAGTCCAAATGTTTCACACAGCGGACTGGACGCTGCGATAACACAGGCTGCAGCATGGGCCAGTATCCCTGCTTGCGTACTCAAGGGTATTGCATTCATAGAAGGAGCTACAACCGAGATGAGCAAGGCGACGTGTATTCCAAATCAATGTGGAGCTGCCGGACCGTTTCAAATCAGCGTGGGACAAGACACTTGCGGAAAGAAGACGTGCGATGAATGCGGACCAAATTGGAAAGGACGCGCATGCAACAATGAGACATGGGCACTACAAAAAGCGGGAGGGACTGCTGCAGACGCTTGTAATATAAACATAGCCGCTAAAGCTGCCGCGGCGATTGTGGATGGCAAAGCAAACGGATTCGGCGTTCCATTCACGCATTCGTCTTCAAGTACGATAGCATCACAAAAGCAAAGCATTATAACCGCCGCTGATGCGTATTATGGTGTAACATCTCCTATCGATAGACTCGGTGGACTTTCATATGGTGAATATGTGTATAAAACATGTGATCCAACATATACGACACATGTTGATCACGGATTTCCGTATTAAATTTCGCTTTTCATAGCAAGATATTTACTTTACACTTCTGTTTTGATATAGTATGTACATCCCCGGGAGGGGGTTTTTGTTAGTTTTTTCTTGTTACAGGTCTTGGCGATAGGCGGGAATATACGGTATAATGGAGAGATGGATAAAACGACAGTACCTAAATTACCGACTATTGCACCATTGAATTTTTTCCGAGAGGTTGTTTCGGAATTAAAAAAAGTTACATGGCCGACCCGCGATGAGACTATGAAACTGACTGCAGTAGTTATAGCTCTGTCCGTCATCGTAGGAATTTTTATCGGCGGATTGGATGCGATACTTGTACAAGTTCAGAGACTTATTATTAAATAATTATGAACGATCAACAGACCACAAAACCAGAAGAGACAACAGAAGGCTATGTACACCCAAGTGCTCCTCCTGTTGTTGAGGAGCAAAAACCACGTGTAGCACCAGCACATGCCAAATGGTATGTAGTCCATACGTATTCCGGACATGAAAATAAGGTCTCCGCGAACCTCAAACAGCGTATAGAGACAATGAAGCTTCAGGACAAAATATTTGAGATTGTGGTACCAACCCGCAACGTAGTTACTGTCAAACACGGCAAAAAAGAAGAACAAAAAGAAAAAATATTTCCGGGTTATATTCTTGTAAAGATGCTTCTGGAGGATGACTCATGGTTGGCCGTACGAACGACACAGGGTGTAACTGCATTTGTAGGTATGGGAAATAAACCGACACCGATTTCAGAATCTGAAGTCGCAACAATTTTGAAGTTTATGCAGTTGGAAGCGCCGAAATATAAAACATCGTTTTCGACCGGTGAAGCAGTCAAAATCGTGGACGGTCCATTTGCAGACTTCCTTGGAACCATCGATTCGATTGACGAGGAAAAAGGGAAAATCAAGGTTCTTGTATCTATTTTCGGACGAGAAACTCCTGTGGAACTCGACTTCCTCCAGGTTTCTAAACTTTAACCCGTAATACAGTTAAATTCTCTGCTTTCTTCTAAAAAGAACGTTATTGGTGTTCTTTTCACAAGAAAGCCAGGTAGGAAAAACGGAAAAAAAGCAATGCGTTTTGATACGCAATTAATCCACCATACCAAGCCTTCGCCCTTTCAATTTCTTTGTCACTTCTCTTCAAAATTCTCTGGAAATCCCCATCCAAGACAACTTCCATCCAGGTTTTGCACCTGAATTATTGTTGATTTTTCGGTTGATCCCAATGAGAGTGTCGAGATGTCTTTAACAATAACCTCTTCACTTTTTGAGATAGTGCAGGTTTCTTTATTTAAAGAAATCGAATTCCAATCTATAACCACATTCATGGCTTTTTTTGCCACAACATGATCATTGATCGACGGTGTGCATGCTGAAAGTAATATCATCAACAGCAGAAATACCAAAGCGGTTCTTCTTAGTTCGTCTTAAACTTATGATTCCCATTTTACGCCTCCTTTGCGTTATAGGGATGGAGTGGATCTTTCTTTGTAAAAAATACCTGAACGCGAGCAATGATATTATTCGCACACAGGTGTTTTTTAGATTTCTACCTGGTTGTTAATGTACTGTGAATACCAAAGACTACGAAAAAAAGCACCACAAATGGAACAATTTCGCTCCGTCTGGGATAATTCAGTTAAACGACTATAGGTTATTTTGAAGGATTTATCAAGCTATAGGTCTAAATAGGGTGCGAATCGAAGCTAACTATAGTGATTTATAGTACACGTAGGCACCAAATCCAACCGCTACCAGAATCATAATTACAAGCATGATACCGAACCAGTTAACCTTTGCTCCGGCAATGACGTTGAATGTTTGAGTTACCTGCCCTTGCCCATCATCCTTTTTGGATACGATCACAACGTCTTTCTTGCCTGCGCTGAGAGCCTTGTCCGGTTTCCACGTCCATTTTCCGGTACCATCAGCCGTCACCGTGCCGCTTACTCCATCAGGAAAGACGGAAATTGTCACAGTCGCTCCAGGCTCTGTCATACCACTAAACACAGGCATATCTGATGCATTACCATTTTTATCAGCAACGGTTGAAGCTGTCAGTATTATCTGCCTGCCTGAGCCGATAGGATTGAGTTCATCGATTGTAGGAACGACAGATAATGATCCTCCGGTCGGTGTGTCATTACAAAGACAGGATATATTTTCCTTACAATATGAGTTTCTGCATGTTTTACCCAAACCTAAAATACCCCCTCCGGCACACACTAATCCGCCCGGACATTCACTGTCATTTGAGCATGATTTATTGCAATAATTCAGTACATAGACAGTCGGAGTTGGCGTCACTGATAACAGAACAGTAGGTTTCGGTGTGGCTGTATTATAGCCACCAGTATATGCTGTAGTTGGCGTTACAGTGGCTCTTGGAGTCAATGTCGGCGTTGGCGTTTTGGTTGGTGTATTTGTTAACACTGACGTAGGATACGGCGTATATGTCGGATACGGAGTATATGTAGGCTGTAACGTGGCGGTGGGAATAGGAGTATTCGTGTGAACAGGAGTCGGCGTTGCACATGCAGACATATTTGTTGTCCACTGCTGCCCTACTCCCGGACAGCAATAATCTTTACCACGGCACTGACCGACTCTCCCCTTCCAGGAACATAGCTGCTGATCGCCGTCAGGATCACTTGATTGGCAATTAGTTATCATCCAGTTACTACCATTTTTCACGTTTTGACATCCTGAATCATTGCAGCTGCCCGCTTTTGTAAATGGCGGCGGTGTTTTTTGGTTTACAGCCATGAGTGTAACCAAAACGCCAATAAGTAACGCAAAGAGAATGGCTAATGCGCCTAAATTTGGCCAAAATATAGAAGAGGTTGATCTGACAGACGAACTTCTCGTTACTTTTTTCTTCTTTGAAGCTGTTTTAGCCTGTTTTTTTACCATAACACATCAGTTCAATATATATGTATATAATAAATTCTTTAATTAGCACTCAAAAACACATAACCACCTCATCTATAATTACGCAATTCGTTGATAAATTCAAGAGTGAAAATCACATCATAAAGCTGAGCCTTGCCACACGTATTGTCTTTTGGTATACTCTCTTTACTTCGCTCCGATTTGTATCGTGAGTGAGGAAGAAATCTTTGGAAGGTTTCGAAAAATAAAACTTCTATTACGCAATTAATAGTTCTTCTTTTTTTCGACTCTTTCCCACTTTGTACGATATGGCAGCAAAAAAAGTTAAAACAATTATAAAAATCAATCTTAAAGCAGGTGAAGCGACAGCAGCTCCTCCAGTCGGTCCAGCACTTGGACAACACGGACTTCCGATTATGGAATTCGTTAAGGCATACAACGAACGAACATCCAAACTAAAAGGACAGACAATTCCTGCAGTCATTACCGTATTTGAAGATAGGACATTCACATTTATTACGAAGCTTCCCCCTGTGTCAGCCATGATTATAAAGACACTGGGTATTGCGAAAGGTGGAGGAAAAGCAGGACGTGAAGTTGCAGGCAAACTTTCAAAAGATCAGGTGCGTCAGATTGCTACTGATAAAATGCCGGATATGAATGCAAACGATGTAGAAGCAGCTATGAAAGTTGTCAGTGGTACAGCCCGAAGTATGGGCATTGAGGTGGAGGCATAATATGGGAAAAATACGCGTAGCTACTCTTGGTGACGAACAGGCAGAAAAAGAACAAAAACGAAAAGCGGAAGCCCGGCGTCAGACAAAAGAATCAAAGAAAAGTAAATCAGAGGATGCAGCTACATCTGTTGCAACAACAGAAGAAGTAGAACATACAGATAAGTCTGAAAAGAAAGTTAAGTCTGTTTCAAAAGCCAAAACACATTCTAAAAAATATGTGGAAATGGCTTCACTGGTGGAGAAACAAAAGATTTATTCACTCTCTGATGCTGTTTCTCTGGTCAAGAGAACAAGCATGACATCATTTGACGGAACCGTTGAATTGCACATTAACCTGAACCCGCAGACGCTCGGAGACAAAAAGGACATGCGTGGCAATGTTACACTTCCACACGGTACCGGAAAAGAGATTAATGTTGTCATAGCAGACGAAGCTATCATCGCTGAAATCGAAGCCGGTAAGATAAATTTTGACATTTTGGTAGCTCATCCAAGCATGATGCCGAAGCTTGCAAAGGTTGCGAAGGTTCTTGGACCAAAGGGCCTGATGCCAAATCCAAAGAACGGCACAGTCTCCCCTGATCCAGAAAAACGGGTAAAGGAGCTGTCAAACGGCCAAGTGAACTTCAAAACTGAGCCTGATAATCCAATCATACACATGATTGTAGGGAAAGTATCATTTGACGACAAGAAATTATCTGAGAATATCCAGGAAGTTGTTAAGACTATCGGATCAAGTAAAATTTCCCGTATGACGCTTACTACAACTATGGGACCTGGTGTGAAAGTAGCAACTTCTTAACATAAGGCTCCTCATTGTATATACTTATCGTATGGATCCTCTACAGGAAGAACGTTCTCCATTGCTGCCTCAGAATATGGAACCTGAACTGCAGGCAACTCAATCTACGAATGATTTGAATGCTCTCGAGCGCGAACGTAGACAAGCCACGGCCTCGTTGCAATTCCAACAGATACTGCACACGATTGGCATGATGTTTAGGGGTCTCATTAAAATCATAGAAGAAATAACATCCCTCATCACACGCAGATAGTATAAATACTTGACATTCCCCGACTTGCTTGAGATGCTGAAGGTAGTACTAATATTTATATAAAGGACTATATGAAAAAATCCGTTTCACCGATAGCTGTCTTGGCGTTGGTTGCTATAGCAGGTGCAGGTGCGTTTGCACTGAGCACTGCCGTAAATACTACAACTACTTCAGTTGATAAGTCACAGGCAACCATGCTACAACCAAAAATAACAGAGCGATTTCAAGACTTTTTTAAGACTGACGCTATAGATACAGATAAATGGGTATTGAGTAAGTCCGGTAATGACGTGCTTGTAGCACAAACCGGTGCAAATAACCTCCGTATAGATATTCCGGCAGCATCAGATACGGATAAAGCAAAGGCAATGTCCCTTACGTTTAAACAGCTGATGAAAGATAACGGTGACTTCCGCTTCATAGTCTCAGCGTATAAACCTATAACAACAGGCGCCGGCCCGGGCGTTGAGGGTATACGATTTTCATCAAAAGGGAAAAACAATGATGAGGGTGCGTCCGTAAGATGGGTAGTTAATGGAGATGCAAGCACTGTGTCATTTAATGTAGCGGCACCTGATGGCACAAACATAGAAAAGAAAGCCATGCCGATAAAAGGCAATATTGCACTTCTCAAACTTGAGAGAATTAACAAGACATACAGGGCATCATACAAAGTCGGTAATGATATGGATGAAAGCAATTGGACAATCTTGGGCGAAGAAGCAAATCAGACTCTCGGAGCCGATGGGTATCTGGCACTATTTGCCAGCGATGGCGGAGATAAAAATAAACATGCCAAAGTTATTGCCCGGTTTGACAATGCATTTATAGGCTGGGAAGGAAAACCGGCACCGACACCGTCGGCATACAATTTCGGAGATGCTTTCGGAGATGGTTCTATCGGTCCAAAATGGAAGGCATCTGCGGTACAAGGGACTGCAGTTGTTGAAACAAAAGCGGATAATCTGGTCATGAACCTTACCCCTGGTTCTGTGAACAATAAACCAAGATCGGGATGGGTCATACGCACAGCACCGGTTGTCGGTAATGACAAAAACTTTGTCATAAATACTGCCATGTATAAACCTGAAGTATCCGGTGAAGGATATGGACAATCATCTCTGTCGTTCCAGTCCACAGGAGCATTGGATGACGAAGCTGCTGCAGTACGCTGGGTTGTGTCTGAAAAAGAAAAAGTGAGTCGACTTGTGTTTGCTGCACAAGCACCTGATGGGTCCCTCATCGGGGAACGTGGCGTGCTAGATATTAAAAATCTGAACGCAAAGCGTTTGACACTCAGACTCGTCCGAAGGCAGGTTGACGGAAAAACCCGTTACGCAGCATTCTATAGGGTCGGAGATGGAGATCAGGATTGGGTGAGGATTGGTAATGAAGAAGATGGAAATCTGGGTGGTGACGGACACTTTGTCCTTTCCACAAGTAACATGGGAGCAAACAAAAAATTTCCTAAAGTTATCGGGAGATTTGATTCTGTGTCAGGATCAGTTGAAAAGTAACGGACATATATATAAAGCTCCGGAAGGTCATCTTCCGGAGCTTTTTTTGTTGTTTTCAGAAAGCTTGATTCTCTTCCCTCTTTTTGATATACTCAGCAGTACCTAAAGACAGTTGGTCCCGAAAGGGATAATTCAATTTGAAGCCAACCGAAGGATTATAGTTTATAGTTCGTGGTTTATAGTTCACAGTACTGCTGTGAACAGCGAACCAATAACCATGAACTACTATTTCCCGCTTTAGGCGGGTTTTTTAATGGCTACTTGCTAAGTGAATTCAAATTCACCAAGCTGGAAGCTGATCAATCCTCCGACATCCCAAAGGGATGAAAGAGAGTTTATAAGGTTTATACTTATAAACAAAATTAGAACAATCCAGCGCAGCTGGACACAATATAAACAAAACATACAATATTACTTAAAAAGGAGCATCTATGAATAAACAACATGTAACAAAAGGAACACCGAAAAAACTGGAAACAGTCACAGAGCTTTCTGAGAAAATAGGAAAAGCAAAGTCTATTGTATTAACTGAATACCAAGGTATTAAGCATAAACAGCTTGAAGAACTGCGACGATCACTGCGCAAAGTAGATGGTGAATTTGTTGTAGCAAAAAACAGATTATTTAAGAAAGCACTGGGAGATACAGCGGCAGGAATTGAATCCCAATTGGAACAGCCAAATGCATTTTTGTTTGCATATAAAGACGAAGTATCCCCTCTTAAAGAAATGCTTAAAGCTTTTAAGGCATTAGGACTTGGTAAAGTAAAAGGAGGACTGCTTGGAGCTAATGTACTTTCAGAGGCAGATGTTATAAAACTGTCTACTGTAGAGAGTAAAGAAGTATTACTGGGCAAACTCGTACGACAATTGAATGCACCAATTCAGGGGCTTCACAGAGCCTTACAATGGAATCTGGGGGCGTTTGTGCGTACATTGAATGCAATCAAGGAGAAAAAAACAGTTTAATAAAATTCTAACAAACGCTACATTTATTACGCGTTTTTAAGGGAGGTGACAACAAATTATGGCAAAATTATCTAAAGATGAAATCAT
>CAYSEV010000029.1:0-16575 GCA_964430295.1 uncultured Gammaproteobacteria bacterium | reverse complement strand
ACCGGTGGGAAAGAGAAGAGGAAGCGGCAAAAAATGATGAAGAGCTCAAAGATGCAAAACTTTCTCATGCTATGCTTGCCAGACGGGCACCGATTCTCTGTTTAGTTGGGCTTGTCGGTACAGGCAAAACGACACTGGCAAAATCAATTGCGCAGGCCATGGGTAGACGATTTGTGCGTATACCGTTTGGTGGCATGAGTGATGCGCTTGATCTTCGCGGGCAATCCCGTGTGCGACCTGATGCTGAAATCGGATTGGTACTCAAAGGCCTGCGGTATGCAGGAAGCCGGAATCCTGTGATCCTTCTTGATGAAATTGACCGTGTGGCTGAACACGCCAGAGGTGACATCATGGGCGTTCTCGTTGAGCTTTTGGATCCGGAACAAAATGCGGCATTTACCGATCATTTTTTGGATTATCCGTTTGATTTATCAGAGTGCATGTTTATAGCAACCGCTAATAACACAACACATATTGCAACCGCTGTTATGGATCGTCTGGAGCCAATACAGATGCCGTCATATACAGATGAGGAAAAGATTACTATTGCCAGAAAATATGTTATGCCTGCGCTTCTTCGTGCTTCCGGGTTGACTGAAGACAATTTAAAAATAGATGAGGCAGTTTGGATAAAAATCGCTCGTCCGCTCGGCTATGACGCAGGTATCCGTTCACTTGAGCGAACAATTAATACACTCTGCCGCAAAGTGGCACGCATGATCGTAGAAGGCAAAACGACGGGTATTGTCGTTGATGAAAGTAATATAAAACAATTTATAGAAAGTTATTGAACTCATATGGTATTTGCTCACCCCGGAAGAAAAAGACAGACAATATTTGAAGCACAAGCAAAAGCTCCTCCAAGGTTTCAACAACAACGTTCAGGAAAAGATAGTGTGCGACTTTTTCCGCTTGGCGGGATCGGTAACGTCACAAAAAATATGTATGTCTATGAGTATCGGTACGACGGGAAGTTACGCGATATACTCATTGTGGACTGTGGAATCGGCTTTCCTGATTCACAAATGTATGGTGTAGATCTTGTGCTGCCTGATGTTCGGTATCTTGAAAATAAAAAACAGTTTATTCGAGGGCTTGTTTTTACCCATGGGCATGATGATCATATTGGCGGTATTTCCCATCTCTATCCAAAGCTCGGTAAAGTTCCAATGTGGGGGACAACGCTAACTGCCGCATTTGCGAATTTAAAACTTGCTGATCGCGGAATCAAAACAAAAGTAACGCCGGTATCGTTCGATACGACACTGACCATAGGCCCCTTCACCATCGATTTTGCCCGCGTGACGCATTCTGTGCCGGATGCCGCAAATTTGATTATCAGCACACCTGTCGGAGTGTTTTATCATGGAAGTGATTTTAAATTTGATTTTGACCCTCTTGATGGAAAATTGTCTGATCTGCATAAAATTACCGCAGCCGGAAAAAAGGGAGTACTGTGTCTGTTAACAGATTGTTTAGGGAGTGAGCGGCCAGGATTTACGCCGTCCGAGCAAAAAGTTGGTATGACTCTTGAAAAAGAAATGGCCTTGTGTAGTGGAAAAATGATATTTACGACACAGTCAAGTAATATTGCACGAATTCAGCGGGCTATAGAGGCTGCGATAAAAGCAGGGAGAAAAATTGCCATTTTTGGCAGAAGCATGGATCAGAATATTGAAGAATCCGTAAAGCTTGCGTACATGAGATTTCCGCGTGATGTTATTGTGAGAGATCGCGATTTAAAACGCGTGCCGCCAACAAAACAATTTTTGATTGTGGCAGGAGCTCAGGGACAGGAAGGGTCTGCACTGTCTCGGATTGCCAATAATGATCATAAATTTGTGAGTATTGAAGAAGGGGATACTGTTGTGTTTAGCGCAGATCCGATCCCAGGAAGCGAGGATAATATAAATGCACTCATAGAGCAGCTGTATCGGAAAGGCGCTCGTGTGGCATATTCGGATATCATGGAGGATTTGCATGTATCCGGACATGGAAGTCAGGGAGACTTAATGCTTATGTTATCAGCTGTCGGGCCAACGTATATATTGCCTATTGGTGGTACATATAAGCACATGATGCAATATAGACGACTTGCTCAGGAGTTGGGATATAACAAAAAAGATGTATTAATTCCGGAAGTCGGAGAAGTATTGGAATTTAAAGAAGGTGTGCCTCCAAAAGTAATTGAAACGATAGATCTTGAAAATGTAATGATTGATGGACTCGGCGTCGGCGATGTTGGAGAAGTTGTTCTTCGTGACCGGCAAACCATTGCAACTGACGGCATTGTTGTTGTTGTTGTCCCAATGGAACAATCAACCGGACGAATTGTTGCGGAACCGGATATTATCTCCAGAGGATTTGTGTATATTCGTGAATCAGGAGATTTACTTAACAAAGCCAGAAAAGTGGTTAATGATTCTCTGCGACTTAAAAAAGGCGTTATGATTGACTGGCATTTTGTACGAAAGCAGGTAGAACATAATCTGGAGCGCTTCTTGTTAAAAGAAACCGGGCGAAGCCCACTCATTGTTCCTGTGATTGTGGAGGTGTGATCAAAATTTTAACTCTAGCATCAACAGTCTTTCCATTTTCTGTTATGTCATGGGTAATGGAAGCTTCATTAAATATCGCTTTATATACACTATATATTGATGAATCTATATATTCTTCAGTAGATGGAACGGCTTCCTCCAATTTGTTGAAAATATATGTTAAACCTTGTTTAATTTCATGCGTATCACAAACTTCATAACAGTTTCCAGTAAAATATACTCCCACACCAGTCCACTTTGGAGCAGTGCTATTAAAAATAACCCAAGATATACGGGGATTTTGTTCTATATTAATGGAATGTCTGCTTTTTTTCGGAGAAACCCAGTAAAACGTGTGTTGATCATCGGTTGCGTAAAAAAGCGGACTTATCCACGGGATATTTTGTTTATCTGAAGTGCTTAGTGTTAAATATAAATTTGTTTGAATAATCTGTACTGCCTGTTGAGATAATAATTCATTCATGTGAGCATTATAGCAAATACATATCAATAGTATTTCACACAGAACATTGAAGTTTTATGACAGGTTAGTTTGAAGAACGTGCAGCCTGGACACGCGCTGTTTTATTGAGATATTTTTTGCGAAGGCGCAGGTTTTCCGGTGTGACTTCAAGCAGCTCATCATCTTCGATGAAATCCAAACATTGCTCAAGTGACAACATCGTTGGTGTATCAAGTTGAATAGCCACATCAGCATTGGCTGAGTGAATATTCGTGAGTTTTTTGGTTTTACAGACATTGATATCTATATCTTCCATGCGCTGATTTATGCCGATAATCATACCTTCATACACCGGGACTCCAGGTCCGATAAACGGTTTGCCTCTCTCTTGTACTGTAGTGAGCGCATATGCTGATGAGACGCCTGTTTCAAATGACACGAGTACGCCGTTTCGAAGTTTAGGAATATGTGATGAAAGAGGACCATACCCGATAAACTGTGAAGCAAAAATGCCGCGACCCCGCGTTTTTGTCAAAATATCTGTTCTAAAACCTAACAGATTTCGACTGGATATTTTATACTTCATGCGGGTGATATTGCGTTCATCTGTATGGGTATCAAGTAGTTCTCCGCGGCGTTTTCCGAGTTCTTCGGTAATGACACCGACCAGATTTGTATCAATTTCTATTGTAATTTCTTCAAACGGTTCCTGTTTGACACCATCTATTTCCTTAATAATAACTTCCGGTTTACTCACCTGCAGTTCATACCCTTCACGGCGAAGGTTTTCTATAAGTACAGCTAAATGAAGCTCTCCTCTTCCTGAAACAATAAAGCCCTGACCATTAGGATTTTCTTCAATTTTTATACCTATATTCGTTTGCTTTTCTTTCAAAAGCCGTTGGTAAATCTGTCGGGCTGTGCAGAATTCGCCTTCTCGTCCTGCAAGAGGAGATGTATTAGCAGCTATCAGAATATTGAGTGTTGGTTCTTCAAGTTTAATGGCCGGATATCCGATTGGATCTGCAGGATCAGCAATTGTGTCACCAATGCCAACATCTTTACCACCGGTGAGTGCAATAATATCTCCGGGTTCGCTTTGCTCAACTTCTTTTCTACTTAGTCCTATACTTGTAAATACTTGCTCAATTTTAAATGATCCTTTTTTTGTCTGCTCATTCAGGTGCAATACAAATTGACCCGGTTTTGCAACTCCCTGTGTAGCTTTTCCAATTGCAAATGTTCCTTTATAGTTATCAAAGTCGAGTGTTGATACGAGCATTTTAAACGGTTTGTCAGTTTCAGTTTTTGGAGGAGGAATTTCTTTGAGAATTGTTCTAAATAACGAGGATAAATCTGCCGGCGCATTCATATCTGCGGGGTATGAATCCCATGCTTTACCTTCACGGCCAATAGCGTAGACAACCGGAAAAATAAGATGGTCTTCATGATGTGCAAGTCGGAGAAATAATTCTTCTGTCTCGCGTAAGACTTCTTCATGTCGTGCGTCTTTTCTGTCTATTTTATTAATACATACAATAACCTTTAGGTTCAGTTCCAGGGCTTTTTGAAGAACGAATTGTGTTTGTGGCAGCGGGCCTTCAGCGCTGTCTACGATAAGAAGTGCTCCATCTGCCATATTTATGGTTCGTTCCACTTCACCACTGAAGTCCGCGTGTCCTGGTGTATCGATAATATTTATCTTGGTGCCTTCGAACATGACTGATGTGTTTTTTGCAAGAATTGTAATACCTTTTTCACGTTCCAGATCATTACTGTCTAAAATAGTCGTCTGATTCATTTCCGCTTCGTTTGCGCGGAATGTGTGGGTCTGTTTGAGCATGCCATCTACAAGGGTGGTTTTTCCATGGTCTACATGAGCAATAATGGCGATATTTCGAATATCCATATAAGTAAAAAACCCGCCTGCTAGCCGCGTGCGGGATTATGTTGGGCAGAACTTACATATTATAGCACAAATACGGTTATATTTCCTTACGCAGTCGTCTATATGGTTGATCTGAGTCGCGTGAGACCGTATACTAGGTACATGTCTAAAAAACGGCATGAAATTTTGGGTGCCAAAAAAAGAAAATATAAAAAACACGGAGGATTTCAGATTAAGCTGAAACAGCAAACCGTGTATACAGTGGGTGCGATCTGGTTGTGGCTTTTTGCCGGGATTATTTCCATTTCATTTTTTGGTGAAGGAACAATGCTTACCAGTCTTCGAGAAGAATTACTGTTGCACATTGGTTGGATTATGTTTGGCTTGCCGCCGTTTCTTGTAACGTTGAGTTTTCTTTTGTTTAAGATAAAATCTCCGATTGGGAGGCCAAATGTTCCAATGGGGTTTGGTATTATCCTGTTTTCTCTTATGGCCCTGACTCAAGCAGGTATTGCCGGTCAAACAGTCTGGCTTGGAGCGGCCGATAGAATCTCAACGGAAGGTGCACTTCTGTTGTATTTGTTTGTGTTGGTGATTGGCGTTATTTTACTCTTTAATTCCTCTCTCGATTCGATGGTTAATTTCCTTATTATGGGAGGACAAACAATTGCATCTTCGATCGGGGAGAAACTGAATAAACTTGTTACAAAAAAAGATACCTATGGATTCTCAGGGGAACCGCAACAAATGAAAATTAAAGGCATGGGATTGGACGACAAGCCGATCGTGGTAAAAACCCCTGTTGCTTCTTCAGCGAATCCCACTCCTGCAACTCCAGCAGCGCCAGCTAAACCTGTGATGGTATCTCAACTTTCAAAGATCCCTGTGTCAGGGGATTTACATATAAAGAGTATGTCTGAAAGCGATCAGGCGGATATGAAAATGTGGGAATATCCGCCACTGACCCTACTTTCCGATGGACCGGGACAAAAGGCAGATAGGGGAGATGTGCATAGAAATGCATCAATCATCGAAAAGACACTGGACAGTTTTGGTATTAAAGCACATGTCTCTGAGGTCAATCCAGGCCCGGCAGTGACGCAGTACGCAATCGAAATTGCACTTGGAACAAAAGTATCTAAAATCACATCACTTTCCAGTGATTTGGCTCTTGCTCTGCAGGCCCCGACAGGAGAAGTGCGCATAGAAGCTCCAATTCCGGGACGAAATCTCGTCGGCATTGAAATTCCAAATAGAGGTTTGGAGTTTGTGACGCTCAAGCGCATGATACAGTCTGATGTCATGCGCAAGGCAAAAAGCAAGCTGGCTGTGGCTCTTGGACTTGATGTATCTGGGAATTCGGTCATAGCTGATATAGCAAAAATGCCGCATGCACTTATAGCCGGTACTACGGGTTCAGGAAAATCTGTTCTTGTGAACACGTGGATTACCTCATTATTATTCCGTACAAATCCGTCTGAGGTTCGACTTATTTTGGTCGATCCAAAACGTGTTGAATTGACAGGATATAATGGTATACCTCATTTGCTTACGCCTGTTATCGTTGAACCGGATAAAATTCTTTCCGCACTGCGATGGGCTGTCGCTGAAATGGAACATCGCTATAAAAAGTTTGCAGAGGTTGGTGTGAGAAATTTGGATGGCTACAATGAATTAGCAGGATTTCAGGCAATGCCATTTATCGTGATTTTTATAGATGAACTTGCCGATTTAATGTCATATGCACCTGTGGAAGTAGAAGATACTATCTGTCGATTGGCACAAATGGCGCGCGCTACAGGTATCCATCTCGTTCTTGCTACGCAGCGCCCAAGTGTGGATGTTATAACGGGACTTATCAAAGCAAATGTCCCGACACGTATTGCGTTTAATGTGTCATCTATGATTGATTCAAGAGTAGTGTTGGATATGCCAGGTGCTGAAAAGCTGCTTGGACGTGGAGATATGCTTTATATTGCCGCTGATCAGTCAAAACCAAGCCGTATACAAGGTACATTTGTATCTGATCAGGAAGTAAATAAAGTTGTGGAATTTTTGAAAAATAAGAATACGCCGGTGCAGTATACAGAAGAAGTTACAAGCCAGAAAGTTACTCTTGCAGGAAAGAAAGGCAGTGGCGGAGCAAATAAAGGAAGTGACGGGAATGATGCGATGTTTGAGGAAGCTGTACGGTTAATTTGTCAGCATGATAAAGCGTCAGCATCGCTTCTTCAGCGCAGATTATCTGTGGGATATGCCCGTGCAGCACGTATGCTTGATCAACTGGAAGAAGCCGGTATTATCGGCCCGGCTGAAGGATCAAAACCGCGTGATGTACTTATGAAAAATCCTGATGAATATTTTGCAAAACAGGCTGAAGGAGCCGAGGGGCAAGAGTAAACGAGTAGTGTAGAAGGTTCCTATACATATGAAAACAGTTGGCCAAATGCTTCGCAGTGCACGCGAAGAAAAAAAATTGACACTTCAAGATATAGAGCGAGGGACAAAAATCCGCCTAAAATTTCTTTCGGCTATAGAAGCGGATGAATTTGACAGCATGCCATCACAGTCATATGTTAAAGGATTTGTAAAAAATTACAGCGAATATGTCGGATTAAACAGTAAAACGGTGCTCGCGTTTTATCGCAGACAAACAGTAGATACTCCAAAATCTCACCTGCTGCCGAAAGGCATGGAAGCTCCGTTGAATAGGAGTGCATTTCAACTTACTCCGGGCAGATTTATTTTTATGATGGTTAGCACGCTTGTTGCACTGTTTTTGACATATTTATTTTTTCAGTATAAAACATTGCAAAAACCACCAATACTTATGATTGACAGTCCTACAAATCAGGAGGTATTTGCAGATACGCGAGTGGATGTACTAGGAAAGACAGAGAGTGATGCAACTGTCACTATAAATGGTGTGAGTGTGTTGGTACGTGCAGATGGGAAATTTTTTGATCAGGTTTCTGTAGAGCCTGGCATAAATACAATTACTATTATTGCAACAAGCAGACTTGGCAAAACGACTACAAAAACAATAAAGATAGGTGTTAAATAAAACGATGCGGAGGCATTGACAGAAAAGTTAATTTGCGTAATACTTGGAACACAATCAGTATCTTTTGATTCTGCCCATGGATCCAATTCAACTTACTATTATCGGCGTCAGTGTAACTCTTACAATTCTTCTTGTTGTCCTCGGTATTCAGGTATTTTATATCTTAAAAGAAATAAGATTTTCTGTACAAAAAACAAATAAGATGCTTGATGATGCCGGAAAAGTAAGTGGTACTGTCAGTGAGGGAGTCACCAGTATGTCTGGTTTTATGAACGGTATTAAATCAGGGTTACAAATGATATCAGCACTTCAAAAAAAAGGGGAGGAAAAATGAGCGAAGATCACGGCAGGGCAGATGCAAAATTTTTAGTTGGGCTTTTTTTAGGTGGTATTATCGGAGCTCTTATTATTTTTTTCCTTGGTACTAAGGAAGGGAAAAAAGCCGGAAAACTTATAGAAGAAAAGGGAAAAGAAGCACTGGATGATTTACATGAAAAAGTTGATGAATTGCAACAAAAAGGAAAAGAACTGGTTAAACAGGGGGAAGAAATTAAAGAAAAATTAGTAGAAGATTTGGAACACTCAAAGCAGGAAATTACGGTGGCAACTACGGAAAAATTGGAAAGCGCGCTCACAAAAATTGAGGAGTTGCAGCAGGAAAGTATGAATACAACTGCTGAAATCCGTAAACGATTCTTCAAAAATATTCCAAAGAAAAAATAGTTTTTATCGAAAGAAAATTCCCGGGTCTATCTGTGGATCGAATGGTATTTCTGTTTCTTCTGGTGCAAGTATATACTTCTCTAATTTGTATCCGGACTTGAATGGTGTTATTGATTCAGGCTTTTTTGTGAGATGAAGTTTGTTTTCTTTCCACCAGGAATCTCCCATAAGAGGATTGCTGCGTGGTGGTGGTGCAATAACAAGATACGTTACGGGCATTTTCTTAAACGAGTATACCTTTTTATCTGATAACCCTGCTGCATAGAGTAATGCATACTTAGATTGATATGCGATTGTATCAGGAGAATAGGCAAAATAGCCGAATGATGTATCAGGCTGTTTAAACAAAGTCATTGCAATATCTTGATACGTTTGCCAGGATTCTTCTCCTATATGCATGGCAGATGTTTGAATCGCAACATGTTGTTTGATGCCATAGATATTTGTGAGGAGCATAAGAATATATACGATGACAAAAAAGTATTTGTATGAGGATGTTATAAGGGAAGCAAATATCACAAATGCCAATGGAAACATTGGGAACGTATAAAAGTATAAGAGTGGAAATTTATTTATGAGGCTTAATGCATAAAATCCGATAAAATAAAAGAGGAATGCTTTATAGATATTTCCATATTTTGGTGATTTGGTCTGCAACACTACAAGCACCATGAATATACAAAACACTATAGTATTCCAAAACGCTCCACCGCTTCGGACAAATTCTATGCCCGACATAATATTTTGCAGACGATCCAGTATAAGAGCCTGAAAGGAGATTGCTGTATTGCCTGCTTGGATATGACGTAGGGCACTCTTTAAAAGCAAATGGTCATGCCGTATATCAAATAAAATAAACGTTGAGAGTGGAATACATATTAACGCAAATAAGAACATATGACTGAAGGTTTTGTGTTTCCATATATGATACATATGAAAAACCACTGTTAGCAGAAATAACGGTAATCCAATCGCCATTTGAAACTGGATAATGAGTCCGGTAGTAAGAACGTGGAGGATAAGGTAAAAAGTCCGTTTTGTTTGCATGTATCGAACAGCCGTAAAGAAAAAAAATGGAATACAAAACATTGCGCCATGCGGATTAAAGAACGATTGAGAAATATACGCCATATATACAGCAACCAATATTGCTGCAAGCTGCCCTGCTAGAGGTGTAAAAAGCGATCGGATTATAAAATAACTGGATATGGTAAATATACAGCTCAATACTATCCACCCCCAACCTACTGCCACAGGATTTCCATGACCGATCTTGAACGCAGGATAATTGAGATAGATCCATAGTGGACCATGAAATAATCCACCGACACTTGAACGTGGACCGATGAGTATAAGCTTTTTTTCATCTACTTCGCGAAGTAAGTGAAAATCACGGGCAATATCTGAACTAAAGGAAATTTCACCTTTTTGCAGTATGATAGTAGATAGAAACACTATACAGAGCAGAATCGTTATAAATAACCATGTGGGAAGTTGATATAGGTTCTTCATGTGTGTGTTTATACTGTACGTAATGATATAATATCCGATATGAATTCTAAAGACGTTCGAAGTGCATATCTGAATTTTTTTACTGCGCAGGGTCACAAGGAAATACCTTCAGCAAATCTTGTTCCTGAAAACGATCCGACTACGTTATTTACCTCATCCGGCATGCAGCCTCTTATCCCGTATTTACTGGGAGCAAAACATCCACTTGGGACTCGACTGGTAGATAGTCAAAAATCATTTAGAGCACAGGATATAGATGAGGTTGGAGACAACCGTCATACTACCTTTTTTGAAATGCTCGGTAATTGGTCTTTGGGAGATTATTTTAAAAAAGAACAACTTCCCTGGATCTTTACATTTTTAACCCGTGAGTTGGGACTTTCTCCGAAAAGACTGTTCGTTACTGTGTTTGAAGGAAATAGTCAGGTCGCTAAGGACACTGATGCAATTACAATTTGGAAAGATGTGTTTAGCTCTGTAGGCATTGATGCAAAAGAGGGAGAGCGAATTTTTGCATATCCAGCAAAGAAAAATTGGTGGAGCAGAAGCGGAGAACCGGAGAAAATGCCCTCTGGTGAACCGGGAGGACCTGATAGCGAAGTGTTTTTTGATTTTGGCGAAGAGTTAGGTCACCATGCCAAAAGCCCATGGAAGGCAGAAAAATGCCATCCAAATTGTGACTGCGGACGGTTTATGGAAATAGCTAATTCAGTCTTCATGCAGTATAAAAAACAAGAAGATGGCACGCTTATAGAGCTTTCACAAAAAAATGTAGATTTTGGCGGGGGGCTTGAGCGGCAGGTTGCTGCTACAAACAACACTTCTGATGTATTTACTACAGACATGTTTACTCCTATTATCTCTATTCTTGAGTCATCCAGTCATAAAACGTATGGATCTGACGTAGAAGAAACCCGTGCGATGCGTATTATTGCTGATCATATGCGGGCAAGCGTCATGATGATGGCAGATGGCGTACTTCCTTCTAATAAAACCCAAGGATATGTTCTCAGACGGCTTATTCGACGTTCTCTTATGTATGGGCGGAAATTAGGGCTTCCAAAAGATTTGCTCTACATAGGACAAGTCGTGGAGCCGATTGCAGCGGTGTATGAACATGCCTACCCGACAGTCGTTGAGAAAGCTGCGGAAATTAAATTGCTGCTGCAGGAAGAAGCACTCCGATTTGGAAAAACCCTTGAGCGTGGCATTGCCGAAATTGAAAAAATCCCAACACTTGATGGTAAAATAGCGTTTACTCTCTATGAAACATATGGATTCCCGTGGGAAATGACCGTTGAAGTTGCAACCGAAAAAGGACAGCAAGTAGACCGCGGACAGTTTGAAGAAGAATTCAAAAAACATCAGGCACTTTCTCGGACTGCAGCCAAGGGGATGTTTAAAGGAGGTCTAGCCGATCATAGTGAACAGACAACGAGGCTTCATACTGCACACCATTTACTTTTGGCTTCCTTGCAAAAAATTGTTGATCCAACTATCAAACAGCGGGGAAGTAATATTACTGCAGAGCGGCTTCGCATAGACGTAAACTTTGCCAGAAAATTAACGCCAGAGGAAATCTCACACATTGAAACAATGGTAAATGAAAAAATAAAAGAGCAGCTCACTGTATTAAACGTTGCCATGAAGAAAACAGATGCCGAAGGTATTGGCGCACAAATGGAATTTGGACAAAAGTATCCAGAAAAAGTTAGCGTGTATTTCATAGGGCTTACACAGGGGATTGCACCTGAAAAAGCTACACCTGCTGACTATTTTTCTGCTGAATTTTGTGGTGGACCACATGTGAAAAATACGAAAGAATTGGGAACATTTAAGATCAGTAAGGAAGAATCTTCCGGTGCGGGTATCCGTCGTATTTACGGTACGCTGTCGTAATACGTATAACAGTTGCTTCTGAGCCTCTGGATTGTTAGTATGGTAGTAACAGGTATACCTGTTGTTTCTTGTATGAAGTTACCGGATTTCTTTCAATCTATCTTTAAGCGTACAGCGAAAACACATGAAGTATATGTATCCCTCTATTTGGATGCTCTACAGGTAGCAGGATCGTTTTTCTCAATAGAACCGGACGGGAAAGTGGTTATTCTTGCTTCGCGATCAGAAAATCTTAAACAGGATTCATGGGAGGAACGGGGTGTTGTTGTCGATGAGATTCTTGGCATGCTCGAAGAAAAAACCGGACATACTGATGTAACAAAAACTATATTAGGATTGCCGCCTATGTATCTGACGAGCACGGGTGAAATCCAAAAAGATGTTCGTGTGCATATTAAACAGTTTATGAGCGAATTGGAACTGCAGGCTATCGGGTTTGTTCCATTGCAACAGGCTATTATCTATAAAATGCGGGGAGATGAAGGAGTCCCTCCAAGTGTAATTCTTCTTGGCATGAATAAGCAAAGTATTGAGGTTGGTGTATATAAAGTCGGTGAACTATCCGGCATGAGGCAGCTGGAACGGCATGAGCAGGTTGTGGAAAATGTTGAGCAAGCTCTGAAGAGCTTTACAGATATAGAGGTGTTACCCGCACGCATATTACTGTACGGCGAAAATCAGGAAGTTCTTGAGGACATAAAGGCAACCCTTATGAAACATCAATGGACTTCCAAGGTGAATTTTTTACATTTTCCTAAAATTGAAACTATTTCTGATGCGCGTATTGTAGAATCTATTTCCGTCGCAGGTGCCAGTGAATTAGGCGCTACAATGACTGATGTCGAACATGAAGAAGAAGCTACAACAGAAACAGAAGAACTCGCTGCAGAAACTGTTGTTCCACCATCTCCTACTATTTCTCAAAACCCTGCAGTTGAGCCAAAAGAACAAGAATCACTCACTTCAGTATCTGATGCATCAGAACATCTTACAACTCAAGAACCTGCACCTGTTGTGGATTCTGAGGATACGCATGTCGCAATAGCGGATGTGACACCTGTTGAATCCTCCGAATCACTCGAAGAACATATAACGGAAGAGGTAGAGGATGCTCAGGAAGTAATCTCTGAGGATTTTTCTATAGACTCTGTAACTGCAGCAGATGATAACGTTGTTATGGTAGATGCAGAATCGCTTGGATTCAAAAAAGATGTCGATGTTCGGGATAACGGTAAAACAGTTGAACGCGCAGTTCCACAACATAAGGATGATGGGACTGAAGAAGAAGAATTCGATGAAGAAGATGATGAAGAGGCTGAAGAAGAACGTGGTGGCATAAAAATGCCGTCGTTTGGTGCTATACGTAATTCTCCTGTATTTTCTGCTCTTGGCGGTATATTCGGAAACAATGGAGGGCAGAAGCCAATTGGTCTTATGGTTGTTGGATTAGTCGTTCTGTTCTCTCTTCTTGGCGCGTTATATTGGTTCTTGCCACATGCTACTGTTAAAATATTAGAACTTCCAAAATCGTTTGAAACAACTCAAACAATTACCATAGATCCGAATGCAACGGTTGTTGATGCTGAACACGGTATAATTCCCGGTAAAAAACGAGATAAAGCAGAAACAGGAGAAAAAACGGTACCCGTAAATGGTAAGAAAAATGTAGGTGATCCAGCAAAAGGAACAGTAACAATTTATAACAAGGCCACATCTTCAAAAACATTCAAAAAAGGATCCGTCATAGTCTCCGGGGCATTACAATTTACCTTAGATGAGGATGTTCAGATCGCTTCAGCAAGTGAAAACATTGGGTCATTAACCTTTGGTAAAGGAGATGTTCGCGTGACAGCCCAGGCCATAGGTCCGCAAAGTAATCTTCCTTCTGGAGCTGAGTTTACCTTTAAAGATATAAGTTCTTCTACTGCAATAGCACGCAATGATAAAGCATTTGCCGGAGGAACGAGTCGTGAAGTAACGGTTGTGTCCCGAGCTGATTATGATGCATTTGTCAAAACGCTTTCAGCTGAACTTATCGAAAAGGCAAAACAGGATTTTGCGCAGGTTGTGTCAGGTAGCGAGAAAATTATAGACGATACCATTAAAACAACGGTTACCGAAAAAGTATTTAATCAGGAAATTGATCAGGAAGCAAAACAGCTGGATGGAAAACTTACCGTGACAATGAGTGGTATAGCATATACAGATGCGGACGTCCGTGCTCTTCTGACGAGTGCTTCCACCGCACAAATCCCTGCAGGTTACACCGTAAATGATGCAAAAACAACGATTACTGTCAGTGGTATTCAGGTGAAAAAAGATGGAAAGATTACGGGTAAGGCATCGATGAAAGCATTAGCGTTACCGGTGCTTGATTCAAATAAAATACAATCTGATATCACGGGGAAAAGTTTGAAATATGTAGAAAACTACCTGAAGGGGCTTCCCGGTGTCGGGGGAGTTGAAATAGGGTTCACATATAGTCCTACTAAATCATCGCTCCCTGCAAACAAAAAAAATATATCAATTATCGTTTCATCTATGGAGTAATCGTATGCCCTTGTATAGATATGTAAAAGCACCCGCTGTGCAACCAACGGTACGAAAAAACCGTTCTAGAGTGTTTTCTCTCTTTTTTATGAGCCTGGGAGTCGGTATTTTAATCTGGGTGGCATGGCCAATTTTGTCGTTTAGTGCGTTTAAGGAAGACCTATTAACAGCAACAGTCACGCCTATAGATGAAACAACAAAAATTGTAAGCAGTTCACCATTATCTCCTGTGGCGTATGCTGCCGCAGGACCAGAAAAGATGGTGGCAGATAGCGCGACAGATTTTACTAACGTAAACACATGGTATCCGGCAGCACCTCAAAAACATGATAAGGCTTCTGTAACGACATATACGTTGTCTATTCCAAAATTAAAAATCAAAGATGCGCTTGTCTCTATTGGCGGAGATGATTTAAATTCGAGTCTAGTTCATTATGGTGGAACAGGGTTGCCCGGACAATATGGAGGTGCCGTTGTGTTTGGTCATTCGACCCTCCCTCAATTTTACGATCCGAAAAATTATAAAACTATTTTTTCGATGGTGCCCACGCTTAAAGAAGGAGATGATATTTTTGTAAACTATGATGGTGTTGAGTATCGATATACTATTTATAAGATGGTTGTGATTGATCCCACTGACTTAAGTGTATTAGAACAGCGCTTTGATAACAGCTATCTGACGCTTGTTACGTGTGTCCCGCCAGGTACCTACTGGAAGCGGTTGAATGTTCATGCTAAGCTAAATACTCTGTAATGCAAACAACAAACCAACAAGCCGCTATTGATGCTATCAAAAAAAAACTGACGGGTAAGCCGTTATCGTATCATGAAATATTTTCCATCATGGACGAAATTTCCTCCAACAGATTAGGCCCTGTCTTAACTACATATTTTGCCGCTGCCGGATTTACAGAAGGGTTTTCTGATGAAGAATTGTATTTTTTAACAAAGGCGATGGTAGAAACTGGACCAGTGCTCCATTTTCATGGGAAGGTTGCCGATAAACATTCTGTTGGCGGCGTTGCAGGTACGCGCACATCCATGATCGTCGTGCCTATTATTGCGGCAGCCGGATACCAAATTCCAAAAACATCTTCGCGCGCAATCACATCTCCTGCAGGAACTGCAGATACGATGGAGGTATTAGCTCCTGTTACGTTCGTTCCCCGCCAAATTGAACGCTTAGTCGATAAGGTCGGCGGATGTGTAGTATGGGGTGGGCATGTGGGATTGGCTCCTGCTGATGACATTATTATTCAGGTAGAACAGCCACTGGCATATGAATCGTTTGATAAAATCATCGTTTCTATCATGGCAAAAAAAGTTGCCGCAGGATCGACCCATCTGGTTCTTGATGTGCCAGTCGGAAAAACAATGAAAATACAGCATGAAAAAGATGCTGAAGTTATAAAACGTAAATTTACTATGTTGGCGTCGAAATTCCATATAAAAGTCCATGTAGATATAAATGGTATCCGTCAAAATGCTGGACGGGGAATTGGTCCGACACTTGAAGTGATAGATATTTTACAGGTATTAGAACAGCACACACACAGATCGATAGCCCTTGAAGATAAAGCAGTGCGATTGGCAGGTTCTTTATTGGACCTGTGTCTGAAAGATTCAGGAAAGCATTCTATTTCCGGTGAAGTATTGGCAAGAAGCCTGTTAGCCAGTGGGAAAGCACTTGAAAAATTCAGAGATATTATCAAGGCGCAGGGAGGGAATCCTGATGTCCATTCAGATGGAATACACAAGGGTAAATATGTATGTGAAGTCAAGACGCCATATAAAGGAATAGTGACGGCAATTGAGAATAGGCAGATAACAGTCATAGGTCGTATCCTTGGCTGTCCACATGATAAAAAAGCAGGCATTTATTTGAATACAAAACTGGACGAGTCTGTGGACAAGAATGGTATACTATGTACACTGTATA
>CAYSEV010000028.1:0-17233 GCA_964430295.1 uncultured Gammaproteobacteria bacterium | reverse complement strand
TCAAAGTGACGCTGTCCGTATAGATTTTTTCAGAAAACCTATAGGAGATACCCCTATAGTTACACCAAACCATGATGAGGCACCAATTTCTATCTTACTTTCGGGAGCAAGTAATGCTAAAAAACGTATTATTCAATTTGCTTATACATATTGGCCTATTGATTATCAAACAAGTGCAACATACGCCTTGAAATCAACATCAACTGCGTGGACAGAATTGCAGGAAGGTAAAGGCTTTATTGCGAAATATCCTAAGAACACAACAACAGCCATAGTGAGGAACGCATATGTAGCGTATTTCGATTCGTTTGATCCTCAAATATATCTACAACCTGTTTTCGTATTCGAGGGTGATAACGGTTTCATAGCATATATCCCTGCTGTCTCAGATGAATGGACTGAATAATATTGATGATTAATACGATTTCCATTGGATATTCGTAAACACCCAGTCAATCAATTTTGAGGTATCGGAAAACCTGTCCTGACTTTTTAAAACCACGATAATAACTCTATGACCTTGCCGTTCTACCAATGTGATGAGATTTTCACCTGCTTCTTCCGTCCACCCTGTTTTAATACCTCCCACACCTGGAATTTTACCTAATAGCTGGTTGACATTTTTAAGAGCATGAAAATTCGTGTGAGCGATATCTGATACAGTAATTTGAGGTATTGCAACCATTTTTGCAATAACTTTATTTGTTAATGCAATATTCCCAAGTTGCGCAAGATCCAGGGGCGTCATCTTATGATGTGGGTCATCATATCCGACAGGGTTTGTAAATGTACTTTTGTCTAAGTGTAATTCTTTTGCCTTTTTATTCATTGCTGCAACAAACGCATCCATACCACCAGGATACGATTCTCCCAAGGCCCACGCTGCATCATTTCCGGAATGAATAAGCGCACCATACAATAAATTTTCAACAGTTATCTGCTCTCCCTGTACTAAACCCATAACCTGCCCATCATTTGCTACTGTTTTGACAGTAATAACATCATCAAGAGAATACCAATCCAGTGCGACAAGTGCCGTCAAAATTTTTGTTGTAGATGCGGGAGCTAGTGATTCGTTCTCATTACGTTTATATACATATATACCTGACTTACCATCTAAAATAACAACACCAGCGGCAGTAATTTCTGATCCGGGATACACACCAGTAACATTTATCGGATACGGTGAAACAGATGGCGGATCGTCAGATTTGATTGGTGCAGTTGCACTGATATTCATATGCAATATTTGTAACAAATAGGGATTGTATGTTGGAGCAAGAAGGACAATACAGCAGAAGCAAAACAAACAGATTATTCTATCCAATCGCCTGATATACCATGCGTTAAACCATGCGGGTAATTTATGCTTTTTTGCCATACGTTATAATCCCAGAATATATTATTTCTGTACTGAATAGTCTCCAACAATCGGATGTGATACAAGCTCGTAATCTGATTGTGACATGGAAATAGATTTAGTATGAAGGCCTGCATTGAAAACAATTGTTTTTGTATTTCGTAACCCCGCATCCATGTATAGCGGGATGGAAAAAATATGACCAAATGGTGGCACCGCGCCGATTTTCACAGATGTGATTTTCTCAACCTCTTCCGGTGTAGCCATGCGTAAATCTTTTATTCCGTACATTTTTTTGAAATTTTTAAGATCAATTTTGCGATCTCCTCCTACAACAGTCATGATTGGTTTATCGTCTGCATACAAGACTATTGCCTTTGCTCCCCACGACAACGGCGTGTTTCGAACAGCTGCAGCTTCTTCTGATGTTTTAACAGCAACATGTTCATAAGACTCGTATGCAACATGTGCATTTTTCAATACGCTAAGTATACGTTCGAATACTGCATCCCCACCAGATGACTGCTGTGATGGTGACAAACCTAATTCAATAAGTTGAGACGAGTCAACGGAACTTGGAGCATCCATCACACTTGTTTTCCCGCCAGCTGATTGAGGAAATGCTACAACTTCACGTAAATAGGGTTCACCCGTAATGGTCATAAGTAGCCGTTCTATACCATGGGCAAGACCTCCATGAGGTGGGACGCCATACTGAAATGCTTCCAGCATATGACCAAATTGAAGAGCAATCGTATCTTTTGTATACCCCATAATTTCAAAAACCTTTGTGAGTACGTCTGACTCGTGACTTCGAATGCTTCCTCCACCAACCTCATATCCGTTACATACCATGTCATATTGTGTTGTAAGGATATCCCCTATTCGTTCACCCTGAAGTAGCCACTCTTTATGCTCGGGTTTAGGAGCTGAAAACGGATTATGGGTAAATGTCCATCCGCCTTCAGATGTTTTTTCAAAAAATGGAAAATCAACTACCCAGGCAAATGCCAATATTCCATTCTTTTTATCTTCTTCTGTTCGCATATCAAATTTATCTGCACCATATATTTTTATGGCATCAGCATAGGTAAAAATAGGAAAAGGTTTTTGTTTGATTGTATACCCTAAGGATTCTACGACATGAATCATAAGCGCCTCATCAAACGCCATAACATCCTCTCGGGTAACAAAGCTCATTTCTAAATCTATCTGGGAATGTTCAAACCCACGATCAGCACGTAAGTCTTCATCTCTCATGCATCGAGCAATTTGAAAGTATCGTTCAAAGCCTGCAACCATAAGTAATTGTTTATACTGTTGTGGTGATTGTGGCAGTGCATAGAACTTTCCAGGTTGAAGCCGAGAAGGGACTAAAAAGTCACGTGAGCCTTCCGGCGTTGACTTCGTCAACATCGGTGTTTCGATTTCAGTAAAATCGTTTTTAAACAAAAACTGTCGTACAAGGTCAATAAATGTTGAACGCAAATGTATATTCCGTTGAAGACGAGGTCGACGCAAGTCTAAGTATCTATATTTAAGTCTGGTTTCTTCATTTATATCAAGACCATTGGTGTCTACTGGCATTGGCAATTCCTTAGATTTACTAAGGACAGTGATTTTCTGAACATCTATTTCTACTGTTCCTGTGGCTAATTTACTATTTACCATGGGCTCCGGTCGTTCTTTTACAATACCAATAACTTCTACCACCGATTCTACTTTTACATCCGCAAGAGCTTTACTAGAGACCATTTGGATGATCCCTGCTCTATCACGGAGATCCAAAAACATGATTTTTCCATGATCTCGGCGACTTGAAACCCAACCTTGTAGAAGAATTTCCTGATTTACTTTTGATACGCAATCAATAGTTAACGTTCTTTTCATAGATTAATGATACCAAAAATATGCTTATTCGATAAGACGAACTTGAATATCTCGGATTTTCAACTGGAGCGTAGTTTTTCCATTCCAGGTGTTACTATCGATCGTGTATGCAATATCGATAGGATTTCCTGATTGCAGTTGACTATATAGGCCACCCAAATTGAAGGCTACAGCTGATACTGATACTGGTGCATCGTGTGGAGCGCTTTTTAGGTTCAATTTCAAGTGATTTTGTTCTTTCCCTATAAGACGAACCGATTCTATTATGACATTACGGGATACAAACACAGGTTCGTAATTGCCAAATCCAAATGGTTGAAATTCTTGAAGCATTGCCCATAGTTCTGTATTTACTTGAGAAAGTAAGATCTCCTCCTCTATACGCAGTGTTTTTACCAATTGAGCATCTGTTAATTCCAACTGAGCGAGTTCCTCAAGCCGATGCTGTAGCACGTTAAGATTTTTCGTTTCGATGGTAAATCCGGCTGCCATAGGATGTCCACCAACATCGATCAATACATCACTTTGTTTTCGAATAGCTTCTACGATATTAAATCCTGCTACAGATCGCGCTGACGCTTTTGAAATAGTCTCCCCTTTTGCCAATACGACAGAGGGGCGATAAAATTCTTCTACAAGCTTTCCGGCAATCAAACCAATAACACCCTGATTGTATGTTGTATCAGCGATAAATAATAATTTCTTAATTCCTGATTCTTTTTCCTCACTACGGATTTTTTCAATAGCATGTGCGGCAGAATCGATTGTAAGTTGCTGTCTGTCTTTATTGATAAGCGCAATTTTTCGCGCCAGAATCATAGCTTTATCATCCTTATGGGTGCATAATAACCGCAGCGCATCCATAGCATGTTCTATTCTGCCTGAAGCATTGAGCCTCGGAGCAATGCCATGCGAAATATTATAGAGAGCCAACTCTCCAGGTGTTAAACCTGATTCCTGAATAAGTGCCAGTAATCCAATCCGCTTTGTTTTATTTATTGCAGCCAGACCATATGTAGCTATTGAACGGTTAGGACCAATAAGAGGAACAAGATCTGCTATAGTCCCAATAGCAGCAAGTGCTATATGCTCCTTTTCATTAGAGTTTTCTTTTTTACATGCCAAGAATAATTCTTTTGATACAAACCACGATACACCTGCCCCACATAATTGAGTGGTATGAACCACTATGCAATCCGGAATAGTTTCTCCTTTTGTGTGATGGTCTGTAACAATAACATCTATACCGAGCGATTTTGCATATTCAACTTTTTCTGCTGCTGTAATACCATGATCGACTGTTACAATAAGTGACGGTTTATATTGTTGAACGATTGCATCTATACCTTTTTTTGATAATCCATATCCTTCTTCCACACGATGGGGTATATACGGCATGACATTAGCCCCTAGTGTGTGAAGTGTTTCCCACATAATAGTACCTGCTGTAATGCCATCTGCATCATAATCTGCATATACAATGATGGATTCCTTTCTCTGAATGGCCAACGCAATACGATCAATAGTGAGCTGTAGAGCAAATACATCAATACCAACATCAGATGTTGAAAAAGCTGCAGGGTCTGATGGATGCAAAAATGCATTAATATCTGCCTCTGCGAGAAGCCCTCTATGCTCTAATAAATTTGCTCTAATTTCCTCCAGATCTGGATATGCCTGTTTTTCTGCAGAATATGGGTTGGATATGATCCATTGCAACGTGCGGCGTATTTGTTTCTGCGTTTGCCGATGTAAGGCTTTAGGTTGCATAAAGATATATTATATCAACGTGCCAGAAATGACTTCACAAACCGGCATACGATGGGTATATAATAACAGCATGATTTCTTTGCCACAACCAGTTATTTCTTTTATTGATGCATTTCGCACTGCGGGATATGAGTGTTTTGCAGTGGGAGGTTCTGTTCGAGACACTATCATCGGAAAGCACACACATGGATGGGATTTTACGACTAATGCAACACCTCCACAGATACTACAGCTTTTTCCTGATAGTTTTTATGATAACCAATTTGGAACAGTGGGCGTGAAAGTATACAAAACAGGATTTAACAAACCAAAAGGAATAGGAGAACAGGAACCAATAAAGCCTGATGATATATATGAAGTCACAACGTACAGGAGTGAGAATGGATATACGGATCATAGACATCCAGATACGGTGATATGGGGTAAAACATTAGAAGAAGATTTATCCAGACGCGATTTTACAATGAACGCCATCGCAACAGATGGGCGCATACTCAAAGATCCATATAACGGGCAACTGGATTTAGAGCGCAGACTTATTCGAACAGTGGGAAATCCGAAAGAGCGATTCCAAGAAGATGCACTACGCATGATGCGGGCAGTACGGCAAGCTGCAGAAGTAGGGTGTTTAATTGAACAGGAAACGCTTGAAGCTATTGTTACATCAGCATCTCTGTTGACGAGAATTTCCTCTGAACGCATAAGAGATGAGTTATTAAAACTCCTTGCATCTTCATATCCTGCTGACGGTATATTACTACTTAACAGTACAGGGCTACTTCATATCATATTACCTGAGCTTGAAGATGCATTCCAGGTGCAGCAAAAAAGTCCTAAACGACATCATAAATACGATGTCGGCACGCATAGTGTAGAGGCGCTTAGGAATTGCCCTTCCTCTGATCCAATTGTACGACTGGCAACCCTACTTCATGATATTGGGAAAGTTCAAACATATAGAAAAGATGAAACTGGCCTTATTACTTTTTTTAATCATGAAATGGTAAGTGCGAAAATTGTCAAGAATATTTGTTATAGATTGCGACTATCTAAAAAACAGTCAGAAAAGGTAATCACGCTCGTGAGATGGCATCAATTTACTGTCGATGAACGACAAACAGATTCAGCTCTGAGGCGATTTATCCGCAATATTGGTAAAGACAATATTGACGACATGTTGGCACTGCGAATAGGAGATCGGTTAGGAGGTGGAGCAACTGAAACCTCATGGCGTCTAGAACTTTTTAAAAAACGTCTTGAAGATGTTCAAAAGCAGCCATTCACTGTAGCGGATCTCAAAATAGATGGTCATGATATTATGGAACACTTTAATTGCAAGCCGGGACCGATTATAGGAAAAACACTTTCTATATTATTTGAAGAAGTAGAACATGGCACTCTTAAAAATGAACGAGAAGAATTGCTAAAAAAATTGAGTGAAATAAAACCATAGATATTAGATTTTCTGTATTACACATACATCATTCATATACACAGTCGCACGACGTGAATAGATGGGACATATAAATTCCATATCGTTTCTCTGAAGAATAGTATGTTTACCTTTTGGGAGTAGTTTTCGTACATCTGAAACCCAAAATTTTTTCTTTGTATATAATTCGTACCAGTCATACGGATCCGAATATATGAATATACCACCTCTCTTAAGTACACGAAATATTTCGTTAATTACTCTTTGCGGTTTTGCCACTCTGTCTATGAGATTACTACATATGACCAAATCAGCGCTTAATGAATTGAATGGAAGAGATTGTGCGTCACCATGAACAAATTCATGGTTACCATGCGCATGAAATCCACGAATATACGATGATTTTCCTTCGGAAATTCTTTTTGCCTCATCTATAAGATATTGAGAATTATCTATGCCTATACAACTGCGTACACCTAATACTGCGAATTCAAATGTTAATCTTCCCAACCCGCACCCGATATCCAATACACTGTCGTCTGGTTTAACATATTGCTTAGCCATATTACTGAGTGAGACATAATATTCATTCGCATCTTCGCGCAAGTAAACCTCACCGGTATAGTATGTCGAAAATTGAGTCTTATATTGGAAAATAATCCTATCGTGAGGAGAAATATAATCAGGATGTAAAAGCCGTATTAATGAATATAACACTCTATTTTCTTTTGCGTTCAAATCTATCCCAAAGTATGAGTACAGGTGTCGCTATAAACGGTGAGGAATATGTCCCTGAAACAGTACCAATCAATAATGCCATAACAAACCACCTCACACTGTCCCCTCCCATAAGAACAAGAGCAAATAACATGAAAATAATAGTGAGAGAATTAGTGACAGATCTTCCAATTGTTTCTGTAAGTGCAACATCACATAACGCTTCAAATGGAAGCTTTTCTCCCCGCCTGATCATTTCACGAATACGATCAAAGACAACGATGGTATCATGCACGGAAAAACTCATTGTAGTCAAAAACGCAGTTACAAATAGTGTATCCACCTCAACATGATAAAAATATCCTAACAATGAAAATACGCCTAGAACAACAACAAGGTCATGAACGAGTGCTAAAATAGCAGAAATTCCAAATTTTATATTTTTAAACGCATATGCAACGTATGACATAATTGCAATAATAGCGAATATTGCAGCTGTGACTGTTTTTTGTAGTAACTCTTTTCCTAGTACAGGACCAACCGTTTCGTTCCGTGTTATAGTAACCTTTGGCGTATTTGATTGAAGTGATAATTCCAAAGCACTAAGAGTTTCTGCTGTTTCCGGTTTAAGTCGGATAAGATATGTATTTCCTCCAGTGTTTTGAATGCTTGATGCTGTGATTGTGTGTTTGGATAAGATTGATTGTATGTCTTTTTCTGAAACCTGGGAGGCAAAACGCAGTTCAAGTAGGGTTCCTCCTGTAAAATCCACAGCAGGCCGAAGGCCGAAAAAAACTAATGAAATAAGTCCCGGAATAATCACAAAAGCAGAAATAACAAAGTATATCCACATGTATTTACTAAATCTGATCATATATGCTCCTTCTTATCACGCTCTCTATATAGCACTCTAATAAACGTACGAGTGACAACTATGCCTGTAAATAAACTGGTAATAACACCAATAAACAACGTAACAGCAAATCCTCGGACAAGACCTGAATTAGGTAATATCTGCCAATTTCCCGGGTTAAATAAAATCAGACAGGTAATAATAGTCGTGACGTTTGCATCTTTTATACTGTCCCATGCACGACCAAACCCCAATTCCATGGCCATTTTCCATGGCTTTCCTAACCTTTTTTCTTCTTTGAAACGCTCAAAGATAAGAATATTACTGTCAACAGCCATACCGATAGACAATATAAACCCAGCAATACCTGGTAGTGTTAATGTAATTGGAATAAATCGGAATATAGCAAAATTTAATAATCCATAAAGAATGAGAGCCATATCTGCGAATAATCCTAACCAACCATATTTAGCAATCATAAATACTGCAACGACTGCCAATCCTATAAATCCGGCTCGAATACTTGCTTTGACTGATTCTGCTCCTAATGTAGCTCCGACTGTTCTCTTTTCAACAGGTGTTACAGGTACTGGTAGTGCTCCGGCATTTAGCTGTAATGCTAATGTCTTTGCTGCTTCCTGCGTAAAACTCCCGGTTATCGCAGCTCTCCCATCTATAATTTCTGTATTTACCCGTGGCCATGTAACAGGAAACTGATCCAAAAATATTGCAAGAGGTTTCCCCACTAGCTTCCGAGTAATATCTCCAAATTTTTTTGTCCCTTCTGAATTAAATTCTATAGACACTTCCGGTTCTCCGGTTTGTGTACTAAATTGAACCATTGCTCTTTTTAGATCCTTCCCAGTTAACCCTGTTGGCTTGGTTGTCGCAAGTGTTGGAATGAAAAATGCGGATTCCGAGGCTGTTGGTTCAACGGTTATCTCACGAAAATCCAAAAGAGCCGTTTGACCAATAAGTTCCATAGCTTTATTTACATCAGTTACGCCAGGAAGTTCAACTAAAACTCTATATGAATCTTGTCCTTTTGAAGATTGTACAACAGGCTCTGACACACCAAACATATTTACACGTCTCTCTATAACCTGCTTTGCAGATTCCAACGCAGAATCTCGATCAGATTCGGCAATTGATTTCATATCCGCTTCCAACGCTAAGTGAGTGCCACCGGACAGGTCCAATCCAAGCTTGGTCGTAAAATCCTTATTTATTTGTAAACCCAGTGCATTTATATGTATTCCCAGTGGATTTATGACTCTATTAACAGAAAAATTTCCAATAGTAAATTTAAGCGGATATTTTTCAGGAAGATCTACACCAATCAATATAATTGTAAGTACTATCAAAAAAAAGAATACTCTCTTAGGCGTTTTAAACATATCAATAGTTCTAAAAAATTATGATAATTCAATCATTGTATACCAGGAAACTCATTGTGCCAAATAGTAATTTTTATGACACGAAGTCTTCTTCATCTCCAACAATCATTATGCGAGATCCTGTTAAAATAGAGATAACAAACGGATCTCTACGGCTCTTTCGAAATTCAAATTCCTCTTCTGTCATAACTGTATAATTTAATTCACGCTCATACCGTGCTTCTTCTGCTTTGATGATTTGTGATAATTCTGGCAATACAACCGTACCAACCACTACGAGATCAACATCTGAATTTGATTTCTTCGTTCCACCACGCATGTATTTGCCTGAAATCATGACATATTTGAGCTTACCCAGCTTCGTTTTTTGTCTGATGATATCGGCACCTATGCCTGTTGTTTTTCGAACAAGACCCATAAGCTCAACATACAGAGGGTATTCTTTTCTAAATACATAAAACAACCGATTTGCCCGTTGTTCTTTTGAGACCATCCCGGCTTTTTCCATATGGGATAGTTCACGGCGGACTGCATTTATTTCCTCATCTACTTTTCTAACGATCTCACGAACATGATACATCACGCCGGGGTGTGATAAAAATAACGTCAATATCTTTACACGAACCCTGGAGATAACAATGTCTTCTAACATACAACTCCCTCCAAGGGCAGAATTTTTTTTAATACTCAACAGGAGTCCCTATTGGTAACTGATCTATCCATATCTGACCCCTATTAAATTGTACTTCTTTACCTTTTAAGTCAGTAAATTTAGTTCTTGAACTGCGTGTAGGTTTTGACCATGTAATCTTGTCTGCCTTTCCATCCTGAAGAAGTATTCCATCTCCAGTACCGACATTGTTGTAGAGTAAATGACCGTGATCATCTACTGGGCCTATCTCTTTTGCAAAAAGAATCACAATAGAGTGCGCAGTTAATTGTTGCTTTGTTTCAAGATCGGTATGTGGAACACCTGCATTGAATCGTTTATAGATATTCGATGATTTATCATATTCCCATCTCACACCATATTCTTTTTCGTATCCCTTCCAGCCAACGAAACTGATGGCTGTGGCAGCACCTCGTTCTTCTAATTTAGCATCATCTTTAAATTTCCATGGAACGAAATTTTTATCCCAAGAAACTCCTTTTTCATCAACATTCGTCCAACCGCGGTCAGAAGCTGCATAGGAATATAAACCATCTGTTGTACAGGTCATTGTATGTTCCGTAGCAACTTCATGATCAAGTCTGTCAGGGTTTCTTGAGCATACGTAAATTTTTTTACCGGATTTATCTACAGTTTTGAGTGGTAAACCGAACTGATCCATGTCTTTTATCTTATACTGATCTATCTGACACAACGCTTTTGCACGATCATCTACTGTTACATCACTACATACTCCTGCACCACCGACATGGTTATATAAGGCATCATATTCCAGCACCCATGGCAGATAAAATGTTCTCGCGCTTCTTACTGGAGCCAGCGTTAAGTTTCTACTGGCAATACCACAATAGAATACCCCCATGAATCTTGTAATGCCACCTTCTACCACAGATTCATATACCACATCCGCTAAAGAAAGACCCGATTGTGGCCGAGCTTCTACATGATTTTCTATCATCACTGCAAGTGGTCTCCTTGTATCCCAAACTTCTTTTTCTTGTTTTGTATACAGTACGCCATTTAATGGACATACTTCTGTGCGAGGAATTGAAGGATCTATAACAAAATGAGCTTGATTATTCGTTCCTGATGTATTTGCCAGTATTCCACCGGATGGAAGTACTTTCTTTTCCGATTTCTTTGTTATGCTAAAGCCTGCAAACGAGAGACCCGTAGATATCAGAAACAATGCAAGCCCTATAATAGTCGTTGTGAAATATTGCTGCTTATTCATATATATTATTTTATACCAGTTTGTGCTTGAGCAATAGCCGCCAATTCTTCTTTGGACAACTCCATGTGCATCCCTTTCCCTGATTGTATTTCCTTAACGTACCATCGATTACCGGTTCTCGCATACAATGATGTCATGACGACACCCGTATCCGACTGATCTAACATAGCCATTGTAAAGCTCTGACTTCCGCCTGTATCTGAAAAAGGATTAAAGCGTACTAGTCCAATTTTTTGTATATGGAACCGTCCATCCTTCTGTAAATCATTCAAAAGCGATTCCAATTGTTCAGTTTTACGGAGCAATCCTTGCTGACGTTTCAGGATTTGCTCTAATATCGCCTTTAACCCGTGTTCAGATATGTCTTTCGTTAATGTATTATAGTGTCTGATCATCCGAAGCAAGAAAAAGCTTACGGTTGAGAGCCAAATAATACAAATTCCTAATAAAATTATAATACTATTATTGAACACCATTCGTATACATCATACTACGATTGCATGCATCTGTTGTCAACCATATTTGACCAGAGAAACTATTTTTCTTGACAAGCAAAAGAATCCTATGCTACGCTTGAGGCCACGCGAGGCTATATATGCCGAAGAAAACTAAAAAAAGCAAAATCATGGCTAGAATGAGGCGAAAGACAGCATCTCAGCCAATTGAACCTCAAGGAGTAGAACGTATGGCCAGCCTTTCTTCATCTCCCTATTCTTTTGTCAGTGCCTCTGATAAGAAAACACAGCAGACATTAGCGTCGTATTCTGTTGAATTAAAAACAATTACATCAGATTTATCTAAGACGATTATGCTTGCACTTATCGCATTTGGTGTGGAAATTTTTCTATATTGGCTGCTCCAACATTAATAATATTTAACACTGAGGGGAGGTGAATTGAACTATGGCAAGTATGTATTGCGTAAAATGTCGCGCGAAGAGAGAAGATCCAAACGCAGTTAAAGTGACCATGAAAAATGGTAAACCAGCAATGAAAGGCAAGTGCCCAACATGCGGAACTGGCATGTATAAAATTGGAGGCTAATTTTGATTTCGGTAATCCGGAATCTATGACTGCCTTTTTTCGAAGTTCGAAAAACAACTAACCCCGGTGGAAACATCGGGGTTTCGTGTACTATAGTAGAGAGATGCAGAATATAACTGAACTGCCACAAAAAAAAATTCCTATACTACTTGTAATCCTTATTATTGGCGTCGCATTTACCATCCGCATTTACCAACTATCCCAACAAAAAATTCTTTTTTCTTCAGATGAGTTTTATTGGATACAAACTGCTAGAATCCTGCCGTATATTCGTGAAGGTAAGCTGGCATCCCCCTACTGGCATGAGCATATGGGCTTTACTAATTTTAATGGTGCAAAATGGGTATATGCAATTGGACTTGCTATGTTTGGTCGTACCGACTTTGAGTCGATTGGTACACCACCTGAAACGTATTACAAATGGAATGTATTTGACGGTTCGCCATTCCCCACAGATCATGAGCTATATCCACTTTTAAAGCAGGCCCGTTTGATTTCAGCATTTATAGCATCATTGGCGGTTGGTTTACTTTTTATACTTTCTTATTCCATATCAAAAAATATTTTGGTATCTATATGTTCAGCAATATTATTTTTCATACATCCGATTTCCTATTCTATATCCGTACACGCATTAGCTGACAGTACATTTATAGTAGGAGAATTATGCATATATATGTTGCTATTTAGATATCTGATACCTAAGAAAACACATACGCGTATGTCTCATTATTTTCTTACCGGAATATGTCTGGGATTCGCTATGTCTACGAAAATAAATGGGTATATGTTTGTTCCTGTTGTGTTAGGAATTATAGTCTATAAAAATATCATAAAGAATATATCTAATGTAGAGACAGTTAATGCGGTTTTTATGGTATGTATAGGCATGTGCATATCATTTATATGTCTAAATCCAAACCTTATTTTTTATAGATCATATTCATTGAGCATGATGCTTGAAGATCGGATAAATATAACACTTATCCACATGAATTATTTTCGAATTCATGATCCTTCCCATGTACTTGAATCAATTCCAAACAGGTTTACATCATTAATCAGACACGTATTCTCTATACCAATAGTTATAGGAATACTCGCATCTTCTAGTGGTTTACTGTATATACAATATAGAAAACAGGTATTGGCTACAATATATTCCTTACTTTTTCATATATTGTATATAAGCGCTATATGTATGTTTTATGTGGTCTTTGATGATGAACGGTATTTTCTACCACTATTGCCCTTCGTATGTATACTCGCATCTGTGTGGCTTATATCCCTATCAGATATCCGCATGTACCGGACGAAACTGAAGCGCCTCAGCTAAATGTGAAAGTGTTATCTGTGGCGCTAACGCCAAATCAGCTATAGTACGCGCGACCTTTATCATCCGATAATAACTTCTTGCCGATAACTGTAAGCGTGCTGCTGCCTGTCTCATAAACGTCATACTATCTGCTGTAAGGGAACAATATTCTTTTAACTGCCTGTTATTCATTTCACTATTTGATTGAATTCCAAGACCTTTAAATCTTGATAATTGTTGATTGCGTGCATATTGAACCCGTTTTCGTATTTCTGCAGAAGATTCCCTCGTTTCTGTATCATTAAATTTTTCAACTGATAACGACGGAACAAATACATGCAGGTCTATTCTATCAAGGAGTGGTCCTGATATACGTTTTTGATAGCGCAGTATGGATCCGGGTAAACAGGTGCATTTTCTCGTAGAGCTTTTATAATTACCGCAGGGGCAGGGATTTGCCGCTGCAATCAGCATAAACTGTGAAGGATATTGAACTGTTCCTGATGCCCGAGATATTGTAACGAAACCGTCCTCTACAGGTTGTCGTAATGATTCCAGTACATTTCGTGGAAACTCCGGAAATTCGTCGAGAAATAAAATTCCTTTGTGAGCGAGAGATATTTCTCCTGGAACAGGTTTTGTTCCACCACCAATAAGACCGATACGTGATGTTGTATGATGAGGTGATCTAAACGGACGGTGTAACATAATTGAATGGCCAGCCGGTAAGTTGCCGGTGACTGAATATATTTTTGTCACTTCTAATGTCTCTTCTTCCGTCATTCTTGGTAAAATAGATGGCATTGTTCTGGCTAGCATGGTTTTACCTGAACCTGGAGGGCCATGTAAGAAGACGTTGTGTGCACCTGCTGCTGCTATTTCCAATGCACGTTTAACCTGTTCCTGACCATGAACATCTTTCATATCAAAATCAAATGATGTTTCTTCTTGGATATGGACAAACGTAAGTGTTTTTTGTGCAGACAGTGATGATGTTCCTGATAAATGATGAAACAGTTGCAATAATGTCTCGATAGAGTATATGGAAATCCCTCCAATAATTGACGCTTCTTTTGCATCAACTGAGGGCAAATATATATCGGAAATACCGGTTAGTTTAGCAAACATAACAATAGGCAATATCCCATTTGCATGGCGTAGGCTGCCGTCTAATGAAAGCTCGCCAATAAATAACATAGGACGCTTCGGAAGTATCAACTGTCCAGATGCCGCCAATATGCCTATAGCTATAGGAACATCATAAAAGGGTCCAACCTTAGGAAGATCGGCAGGAGCGAGATTTACAATAATCCTCTTAGCAGGAAATTCTGCGCCTGTATTTTTTATGGCAGCTCGTACCCGTTCTTTACTTTCTTCAACAGCTTTATCAGGGAGACCCACTATAGTAAATGATGGAAGCCCTTTTGAGGAGACATCAACTTCCACCGTCACAGGCACAGCATCTAAGCCAACCACAGCTCCAGAAAGTATTTTTGCGAACATGTACTTCTACATTAAATTATAATTATGATAATCTCAAGTATACGATACATATAAGAAAAATTAGTTCACTGTAGGGATACATACTACGCTTCTGAAAAATGTTACACAATACATATATATTTATATTGATTTGGTTGTGTTTTGTCCTGGCAATGTCAATATCAGATATTCCATTTATCTGGGCGCTATACCCTATATATATATGTATATTATTATGGCCGTATAGAAGAGAATTATATGGATTATTGCACTCGGAACGATTTGTGATATTGTATCAAATTATATTTGCTTGCTTGTATTTTTTTTATCATCATCAGGATATTTTACGGTTAGAGTTATGGTCCGATGAAATTTTTTCACTCAAAATTTCTGATCACCCATTTAATCAGATAACGAGAATTGCGCTACAGCTTAGTGATATTCCTCCACTCCATTATTGGGATTTATGGTTTTGGCAAAAGTTTATACAAAATTCTCCTGTGCATCTCACTGAATTTATCTATAGAATCCCTTCGATGCTATATCATACAAGTAGTTCTATTCTATTTGCCTGGTTTATATCTACTAGACGAAAAAACACTACACATATATACAAATATCTTTTAAATGCCACAGCATTTTTAAGTTTTTTTTTCAATCCTCTTTTATTCCCATTTGCCATAGAAATACGACCATATGCTCTTATGGTATTGGGAGGAGTGATTTCTATTATTGCTCATACTTCTGAAGAACATACAGCAATTCGATATATTCCCATACAATTAACATTATGCATATTGTCGGTTTTTAACTTTATATATTATCTTCCGGTATTTATATCGCTATGGTTCAGGAAAATCAGGAAGCCAGCTGTATTAACAGTATTGTTAGCAATACTCATCTATATGACATATGTTCCATACACGTTTATACCTAACCAGGCAAATGTTTACATTATTAGAACTGCAATTTTACGGTCTATACAATATATTCAATCAATTTTTTTATCGAACGTTATGCAGATACTGATCGCTGCTATTATTGTTGGTTTCATTTTAAAAAGACGATGTTCACTACTGTTAGTAGTCCAAGCCGTCACATTGTGGATTTTTTCAATTATGATCGGTTATGCCATTCGCTATCAGGCATTTGCGCCACGCCATTTAATTTTGTCATTTCCTATATTTATATATCTACTTTACATGCCGATATGGAATTTAAAATTACGACAATCTATATTGTGGATGACATTGATATTTATTTTTTACACACTACCATGGATAAATCGAACAGAATATATGCTGCAGAAACAACTTTTTTTTCCTAAAATTTCTATAGGGATTAAAACTGCTGTGTCCAATGCATTATCTCAACAGAAGAAGATAGTATTAGAACGTGTATCTGTTCCAGAAAGCGATCCATATTACTACACGTACAAATATATGGAAGAGATTTCCTTATGGTATATCAGACGATATACACATAATGACCCCAGGTTATTTTCAGCACTTACTGAATGTAATACTGATTTTTCTGAAAACGAATACATTATACGATTCAGTACCCCAACGTGCCCAAATAGAAACATGAATACGGAAATATTACATATGCGGATTCAGGAATAGGAACTTATTTCCTTACCTGTTTTACAATCTAGTATGATATAATTATAGGGCATATTGGAATCCGAATTTTCGCCCTGATTACATCGGGGAGGAAAGTCCAGACAGCTGAATGGAGAGGACTGTGCGTAAGCACTGACGGGTACCCTTCGGTACACTCAGGGTAACCTGTGTATTATCGAAGATCAACCGCTGGTGTTCCGATGCCGAAAGGGATCGGGAACGATTCCCGACATCTGTCGGGATGAGAGAGCCACAGAGACGACCCTTCGACTACGCTCAGGGCAAGTCATATCAATTGAATGACTTGCTTATGAGTATGTCTTAGGTGTGAAACGAGGCAATCCCACTCGCTGCAACCGGCGACTGTTCCGCCACTATGTACCATTCAAGATTCCGATTATATCGGAAGCGGAACGAAGAGTACGGGCACCGCGAAGAGTAATCG
>CAYSEV010000027.1:3487-17237 GCA_964430295.1 uncultured Gammaproteobacteria bacterium | reverse complement strand
TGTATTCATAGCATCCATTGGTGTCATGTGAACAATATCCAGCTGTTCCAATTCTTTTTGTATTAAGTAAAGAGCAACTGATTGTTTATCATCTGCAATGTGGTGTGGAGATGTGATATCTATAGACGAATCTTTCTGATCCCGTTCTTCTAAATGGTTGAGCATAATCTGAGCTTGTTCAATAACATGCTGCGGCATGCCGGCTAGTCTCGCAACAGCAATACCGAATGAATGTGATGCTCCGCCTTCAAATAATGTATGCAGGAAAATAGGGTTGTCCTGCTCACCTGTTACTGCCATATGGAAATTACGTATGACATGAGGGTATTCTTTTTCAAGCTGCTGCAGTTCATGATAGTGTGTTGCAAATAATGTTTTTGGGGTGGGAGAAACATGTGTAACCAGATATTGCGCCACAGCCCAGGCAATAGAAATACCATCGTATGTACTGGTTCCGCGCCCAATTTCATCCATAATGATAAGTGACTTTCCTGTTGCCATCCGTAAGATATGTGCAGTTTCAACCATTTCTACCATAAATGTAGACAGCCCTGATGTAATCACATCAGATGCTCCTGATCTCACAAATATTCTGTCCATAATAGATAGGTTTGCCTGTTTGGCAGGAACAAAACATCCAATCTGATTCATAAGGATGATAAGTGCAACCTGTCGTATGTATACGGATTTTCCTGCCATATTTGGCCCTGTTATCAGAAGTAAACTTTGCTTCGAGTTATCAAGCTGTGTATCATTTGGCACAAATTGTGCATCATGTCCCAACAGCTGCTCCACCACAGGATGTCGACCCTGTGTTATCTCTATATCACCGGAATCTATAAGTTCAGGCTTTACGTACCCGTATTTCTGACTGATATGGGAAAATGTGGTTATACAATCGATTGTGGCGATGACCTGAGCCGCCCGTTGAATTTCCGATGTACATGTGAGTACTTTTTGTAACACTTCCATAAATAATGTATATTCCAAATCATTTGCTTTCTCCTGTGCTGTCAAAATGATTTCCTCATGTTTTTTTAAGTCAGTAGTTATAAACCGTTCGGCATTTACTAATGTCTGTTTTCTCATGTACGAGGAGGGCGCCAGATGCAAATTAGATTTGCTGATTTCTATATAAAAACCAAATACTTGGTTATAGCGGATTTTCAGAGATCCGATTCCTGTTTTTTTCCGTTCTATTTGCTCCAGTTCTGATATCCAATCTTTACTGCTTCCAATGATGCCGCGCAGTGAATCAAGTTCTTTGTTTAGACCTTGTACAATCATTCCTCCGTTTTTTGTATCAATTGGCGGTTCGGGAACAATATAGGCGGTGATGGTTTCAATGACTGTAGAAATATCATTTGACAGAGATTCTGTTAGCTGTTTACATAGAGAAGATTTCATATACGCATGTGTCTCTATATATGATTTAATCTCAAGAATTTTTTTGAGCGACTGTTGTATATTTATGAGATCCCGTGCATTTCCAATATTTACAGATAATCGGGAGAGTATCCGCTCAATATCGCTTACCTCTTTAAGAAGTGTTCTCATGTGTTCACGCTTTTTATGGTCAGATACCCATGCATCTACTGCTTCATGTCTGGCATATATATCACGTTTTTGCAGCAGCGGATTTTTTATCCAGAGCTTTAACAACCTGCCTCCCATAGCGGTAATGGTTTCATCTAAGACAGATAGTAGTGATCCTCGTGCATCATGCTCCCGAATAGTTGTGAATAATTCCAGATTCAGCATAGTGGATTTATCAAGGACCATTGTCGTATCGGATTCGTATACCTGTATTGCTTGTATATGGTTGACTGTGGTCATTTGAGTCTCTTTTAGGTATGCCAACAGTGTGGCAGCACACTCCAATGCCAATACTTTCTCCTCTATGCCAAATGCAGCTAGCGTTGTTACACCAAAATGTTCTTTTAATGTTCTGTTCGCATGTGTTGCGTACTGTTTCCAGAGTTTGAGTGCATATATATTCATTCCTTGCTGAGTGCGAAGTAGCTTCAATATCTCTGCATTGTTATATAACTCTTCTGGCAAAATACATTCGCTGGGAGATATGCGTGCAAGTTCATCCATAAGCCAATGGGTATATGCTCCTTCTTTTTGGGAGACAGCAAAGTATCCCGTAGAAAGATCCGCTATTGCGACAGCTGCCTGTTGATCGTGAATCAAAATACTGACAATATAATTATTTTCTTTTTTCTCAAGAGTTTTTTCATCAAGCATCGTTCCTGGGGTAACTACGCGTACAACATCACGCTCAACAAGTCCACGGGTATTGGGAGGGGATAACTGTTCACATATGGCTACTTTATATCCTGCTTTGATAAGTTTTGCCAGATACGTATCTACTGCATGATAGGGAATACCTGCCATGGGAATCTTCCCATCTTTTCCGCCTGCTTTACTCGTTAGAGTGATGTTGAGTACCTGCGCTCCGATGTGTGCATCTTCAAGAAACAGTTCATAGAAATCTCCCATGCGGTAAAACAATAGGCAATCAGGATACTTTTCACGTATCTGATAATATTGTTTCATCATCGGCGTGGAAAATTTTTTCATAGCCATAAAATTCACTATAACAGGTTCAATCTGGCTTATAAAGTTTAGAAATTTTTGTGTATAATGAATCTCATCTATGGCAGACGTCAAAATTCATCCGAGTTGGAAACAGGTATTAAGCCAAGAGTTTGAAAAACCATATTGGAAAAGCCTGACAGATACAGTGCGGGAACAATATAAAACCAAAACTGTATTTCCTCCTGCTGCCTCTGTATTTCGTGCATTCGATCTTTGTCCATTGGAAAACGTTAAGGTCGTGATTATTGGTCAGGATCCGTATCATGGTGAACACCAGGCAAATGGCTTAAGTTTTTCTGTGAACGATGGAATTAAATTGCCGCCATCATTGCAAAATATTTATAAAGAGATTAAAAATGATCTTGGCATTGATCCTTTGCCGTCCGGAGATCTTACCCGTTGGGCAAATCAGGGGGTATTGATGTTAAACAGTGTCCTTACTGTATTGGCAAATACACCTGCATCCCATGCAGGTTTGGGTTGGGAAGAATTTACTAGCAGCGTTATATATACATTAAATGAAAAACGCGATCATATAGTCTATATGCTTTGGGGTAGGTATGCACAGGAAAAAGGAAGTATCATACATAGAGAAAAGAATCTGGTTCTGGCAAGTGCGCATCCCTCTCCATTTTCTGCTACTAAATTTTATGGAAATCACCATTTTTCAAGATGCAACACATATCTTCTTGAACACGACATTGAACCGATAGATTGGAGATAATAATGACAAAAGATCTATACCGTATTCTACAGAGAGAATTGTACATAGTTAAATATGGTCAGGATCGTTCGTTTCGTATTAAAAAATGGATAGTTATAGGTATTATTATGTTTATCATATCTCTGGTATATGGATGGGTTGGAGTAGTTAGATTTATAGTATCCTTCACTTTTTTTGGTATCTTTGTTCACTTCATTTTTCGATATAAAACAAAGAGATGGACTAGGCCGTGGTGGATTATGAAGAACGTTATAAAAACGCCATTCGATTAATAAAATACAGAATGTGCATGGTTCAATTCCTGCGAATTTATATATCATCAAGCATAAGTATTAGGTACATAAGGAAGAATTATGTATATGCTAAAATACACCAAGAAGGTAGGTAAATATGACTACAAAACAATTAACTAAATCAGGTAGTTTTTCTGATGCAGAACGTGTTGCTATGAAAGAACGTGCCAAAGAATTGGCCGCGGAAGCAAAAGCAAACAAAAACAGAGCGGAAGGGGAAAAGTTACTGTTGGCAGCAATTGCAAAAATGTCAGAACCGGATAAATCGATGGCTACAAAACTTCATGCAATTATTTCAAAACATGCTCCTGTGCTATGGCCGAAAACCTGGTATGGCATGCCCGCATATGCAAAAAATGAAAAAGTTGTCTGCTTCTTCCAAAATGCAGGAAAATTTCAAGCACGATACTCTACGCTAGGGTTTAATGACAGTGCAAATCTCGATGATGGCAACATATGGCCGACCGCATTTGCTCTTATGAAATTAACTGAGGCTGAAGAAAAACGGATTATTGAACTTGTAAAAAAAGCTCTCTAGGATATTCTATTATTCTGACACACAAACAGTAGATGTGAGATATGATGTTATTGTGTTTTTTGCAGAGGGAAATATATTTGAGGGGAGAGAAGTCAGATCAAACCACTCCCATGATTCCCAATCATCAGGCCTCATGAGTTTTATTTCACCGGCAATCTCTGCTGTTGCTCCGATATTAATATAGTGATTATCCCACGCATTGTTAGAGTTTACGCTTATTACTTTATGTGAAGTAAGTATACAGTCGAGTTCTTCTTTTATATTTCTTTCTATACATGTGCCGATTTTTTCTTGAAAGTTTAGATCTCTTCCAGGTACACCATATACTTGAACTCCATCAACCATCCATTTTTTTGTTAGAAGTCCAAGGAGAATTTTATTTTCTTTAATGATGAGTATCTCAATACTCACCCGAGGAATATTATTATCCATTGTCTTAGTATACTATGTGCATTCGCATGCTACAATTTGTATATGACACATAAGAAGAAATATGTGAGTAAAATTATTTGGTTTATTCTTGGCGTACTTGTGGTAGTTGCTCTTATATGTATGTCACTATTTCAGATTAGTAAGTCACGAACATTTCAGTTCTTTGGGGGTCTTACATCTCGGGTAGAAACAAATCAAAAAATTGTTGCACTCACATTTGATGATGCACCGACGCAATACGTAACTGGTGTGTTAGCTATATTAAAGGAAAAACAGATCAAAGCGACATTTTATGAAATCGGGAATAACATAGCAGCGCACCCGGATATAGCAAAATCAATCGTAGATATGGGTATGGAGGTGGGGAATCATTCATATTCACATACGCGGATGGTGTTGAAGTCACAGAAGTTTATTGACCGGGAAATTCAAAAAACAAACGACCTAATCCGTGCATCGGGCTATACAGGAGAAATTACATTCAGGCCACCGAATGGGAAAAAAATGTTTGGACTTCCATGGTATTTGCGTCAGCATGATATGCGTACTGTTATGTGGGACGTAGAACCGGATACCTTCGTAGCAGGGAATGCAGATGCGATTGTTAATTATGTCATGAAACATACCCGACCGGGATCTATCATACTTATGCATCCATTTTGTGAAGATGCCTGTAAAGCAGATAAAGAGGCACTTCCAAGAATCATCGATGAGCTTCATGTAAACGGATATACGTTTGTATCCATATCAGAACTTCTCACGCATGCAAAAGAATAAGTGCCAGAGACACAAAGCGTTATCGATTTACATTCTTTTTTTTGCCATTTCTATCCGTTTTGCAGAGGGGATATTCCAATGAAACAGTAACCGTATAATACTTTTCTCACTGTTTAACGGATTTCGTTTATACGCATCTCTAAATTTCTTCTGAGCGGATATAACACCGGCAGGATTAGAAACACGGGATATAGAATAGTCATCTGCTGCGTATTCCACTATCCAACGAATACTTTGTATGCAGACTATAGCGGAGCAAATCGAAAAAAATGGAATTAGTATGAATGGAGGATGTGTAAGCCAAAGTATCCATACGCTCATTGCTAGTATTCCTATCTGAAGGATAGTTGCAATCAGATTATGCCACAGTACACAGTGAGCCGCTTCATGAAGGATAACCCATTCCAACTCATCGTGATTGAGCGTTGTATACAATCCTTCTGATAAAATCATTTTCGGCCAAAAGGGAAATCCGGGCATCATACCATACAATTTTGCATCATGGAAAATAGTTATAGAAAGAAGAGATAATCCTGTTTTCGTTTTAACTATAGAATGGATCCACGGATCATCTATGACACTTGTTCGAATTTTTTTGCCAAAAAAAACCGATGCAAAACTATATATCTGAAACCAATTGCACAGGCACAGGTAAATGAGGATATACAGTGTGTAGTACATAAGAGAATATGTTATGTGTTTTTTGCTGCTATAACTAACCAATAATTGCAACTAAACATATAAGTGCCGTCTCCGGAAGTCACGGATTCAGGGGATACACTATCATATAAAAATCTGGTTGTGAAATTATATTGATGCAGTATATATTCCAGCATCTTTTTTGCCTGTTCAGTTCTATATAAATTTTTCGTTCCTACTCGTGCTCCATCACTTTTTATCCGGGATATATCTGTGGCAAAGTCGAATATACACATGCCATTATGTTTGAGTATTCTGGATGTTTCCTTAATAATGCCATCCAGCACCTGTTCAGGGAAAAGATGAAGAGTACCTGTATTAAAAACACCATCAAACTGTGAAGATATAAACGGGAAGGGTTTTGTAATATCCTGAGCTTGAATATGGAGTTTTTCCCGAAGATCCGGATCCGTTATTTTCTTGAGTTTTTCCAGTGCAGCAGGATCGATATCTGTGGCAGTTACAGATGTGGCATGAGATAACAGTGTGTCTGTATACCGTCCGTCACCCGCAGCGATACTCAGCCAATCGCCATGCAGCTTGCCCGACTGTGCCAACTCGTGTAGCGTATCCTGTGTTAGTTTATCTTCAATGCCCCAAATAGAAGTATTTAGTGTCTGTGAGTAATCAATATCTTCTGTGAATATAAAATGATCCGGATCGTTTTTCATATATGCCAGGTATGGAAATACTTATGAGAATATACTGGAAGTATACACCCTGGTATCATAGAGAGTATGAAACCCATTCATCCAGATGATATATACATGTTCTCGGATGCCGTATCATGGCGAACATGGTTAGAGAAAAACTATGATAAGACTGAAGGGATTTGGTTGCAATTAGCTAAAAAAGGATCGGCCAAAAAATCGATCACTCATGCAAAAGCACTTGATGAGGCGTTGTGCTATGGATGGATAGATGCACTTGGAAAATCATATGATGCTGAGACATGGCTGTTGCGATTTACCCCGCGAAGACCAAAAAGTGTATGGTCCAAAATTAACCGTCAACACATAGCCAGACTTACAGAGGAAGGGCGTATGACAGAACATGGTCTCAAAGAAGTGGAAAAAGCAAAAAAGGATGGCAGGTGGGAAGCGGCATATGATTCTCCAAAAGATATGAAGGTACCCGATGATTTTTTGGAAATGGTTAAAAAAGATCCGGATGCATATGCTTTCTACCTGACCCTCAATCGGGCAAATACATATGCAATTGCGTGGAGATTACAAACAGCAAAAAAATCAGAAACCAGAGAACGAAGGAAACAGATATTATTGGAAATGCTTCGAGATCACAAAAAATTGCATTAGTTTTCCTGTACATATAAATCAGCATGGTATCATATGTATATGAAGTCTACTGATAATGCCGGCAAAAAACATCGAATATATACAATGACTGTTTCAAGCGTATATCCATTTTATATTGCAAAAGCAGAAAAGAAGGGGAGAACGAAACAGGAAGTAGATGAAATTATTTGTTGGCTGACAGGGTACAGTCAAAAAGAGTTAGAAAAAGAACTTGCAAAAGAATCTACATTTGAAGATTTTTTTGCGAATGCTCCACATATGAATCCAGCACGATCTTCCATAACGGGAATAATCTGTGGTGTTAGGTTGGAAGAAATAGAAGATCCTCTTATGAGAGAAGTCCGCTATCTGGATAAGCTGATAGATGAACTGGCAAAAGGAAGACCAATGGAAAAGATATTACGAGATAGTTAATGTTCGTCGGGTACAAACGTCAATGCCTCGGAGTTCATACAGTATCGTTTTCCTGTAGGAGCAGGGCCATCGTCAAAGACGTGTCCAAGATGGTTTCCACATACATCAAGGACTTCTATTCTGTCATCTCCCGGATCGGTTTCTTTTCGGAGAACGACTGCCTGTTCATTTATAGTTGCCCAAAAGCTTGGCCACCCGGTGCCGGAATCGTATTTTTCTTTAGATGAAAAAAGGGGAGTGTTACATCCTGCACTCATATACACACCACTGCGACTTTCATGGTTGAGCGCTCCGGTAAAGGGGATTTCTGTTCCTGCTTCGCGCATAATATGGTACTGTTTGGGTGTTAATATCTTTTTCCATTCTTCATCAGATTTAGAACGTGCCGGATCAAAGCTCCCGGAAATTATTTCGCCTTGCTTTGACGGGAGTGCTACGTTATTTTTTTGCTGATATTTTGATACGAATATAAAACCAACCACGACAAGAAGTCCTATTCCGATAATACGAATGACAATAGAGTGTGATTTTTGAGACATACTATGTATATTGCAAACGATACCGGATATGAGTAACAAATGGAGAGTCTATCACCCGTGTTTTTTCAAGTACCGGTGTCCCGATATTCTCAAATAGTTTTGTCCCACCGCCGAGGAATATGGGAGAAATATGAACTTGTATCTCTTCGAGTAATTTTGCATTGATTGCCTGCTGTATAGCGCTTGCACCACCGGCAATGGAAATATTTTTATTTCCAGCTAGTTTTTTGGCTTCTGTGATTGCATGTTCGATGCCGTCGGTGATAAAGGTAAATGTTGTGCCGCCTTTCATAACAAGTGGTTCTCGTTTGTGTGATGTGAGTACAAAGACAGGGGCATGAAATGGAGGAGTATCCCCCCACCAACCATACTTATTTGTATCCGTTTCCCATGGTCCGTTTCCACCGTCGAACATGAGTCTGCCCATGATGAACGCACCGATATTTTCAAATGATTCTTTCATCACATTACCATCAATGCCAGTTTCTCCGCCTTCGAGTCCATGGGGTTTTCGCCACTCTGCGAGTCTCGTGGCCCAGTCATGAAGATGCTCACCGCCAATGCCTAAGGGGTCTTTGAGTGTGGGGTTTGGTCCAGCAACATATCCATCAAAGGACATTGTAATATCGCTTACAATTTTAGACATACGGTTAGTATAGCAGATAGTTTAAAATTAACCCTTTCATTATAGAAATTATATGTATATACTTAACTAATAAGTTAAGTATTATGGCAAACAAGAAACGCCCTGAAGATTTAGATAGTATATTTGAAGCGCTGGCAAATAAGCACAGAAGAGAGATCGTGTACGCGCTCGGTTTTATGCCGCATTCAATCAGTCAGTTGGCCGTCATGCGCAATCTTTCATTGCCTGCTATTCACAAACATATAAAAATTCTGATATCAGCAAATCTTATACAGGCAAAAAAAATAGGGCGAACAAACGTTCTGGCTCTGCGTAAAGAAACAATACAAAAACTTCAACGCTGGTTAATAGAATATCAGACGTATTGGGGTAATGGGACTGATAGTTTAGAAAACTACACACAGTATGTTTCTGAAAAAAATCCAAAGAAAGGAGGTGAAACCAAATGAAGAAATTTGTCCTTTTATATGTCGGGATGTGGGAATACAAACCGGAAGTGATGGACGGATGGACGAAGTGGTTTCAGGTTCTAGGAGATAGAGTAGTAGATAGTGGTAATCCGTTTGGACCGGGAAAAGAAGTTACCAAGTCCGGTTCCAAATCCCTTCCTCAAGATAAAGATGCGATTGTGGGATATACAATCATCAAAGGAGAAAGCCTGGAAGAAGTAGCAGAACTCTGCAAACAGTGTCCGGTTATTACGAGTGTAAAAGTATACGAAGCTATGCCAATGTAATGCGTGTGGTGTGGAGGGGTGTCTCAAAAATGCGACGCCTCTCCATTTAGGTGTGAGTTGAAAATATACAAACTTGGAAACATTTTGTATGAACAGAATATGCCAGTCTCAAGAAAGATTCTGGCTTAATAAGGCGAATTTCTCATCCATTAACTTAAATCACTAAAACGTTTTGTTATTAGTTCGTTACAATCATGATACACTTTTATTTCATTAGTCTTATATCTATTACTTAAAAAATCAATAATTTCTTTATTTTTTCCTGAATCTGTAACTGTTACTTGTATTGATGATATATCATTGTAGGGAAAGGAAATTTTATCCAAGTTGTATTTTAACCCACCTCCTAACCCTAGTATAAGTAATTCGAATTTGCCACTTTGTTTGTAAAGTAAATGTTTCTCACCCTCATAGCAAGATACAGCATCTAAATATTCATTATGGCCACTTTTTATCGTTTGCATTTCTATACTCAAGTGAGATTCTTGATCTCTTGAGAATTTACCATGCGGATATAACGCTCTTACCATAACGCTAGAAAGTTTCTGCAGTCTTAGATTATAGGTGAGTTCTTTAGCCTTTTGATGCAGGTAATCAAATATTAGAAAGTTTTTTTCTAGAATATCATCATAATTAAAATTTACAAAAGCTAAAGAATTTTCTAATGATTTCTTTATTAAAATTTTATCGTTCAAGATTTTTATCCAACCATTATTATTTTCTTTATATTTTTTTAAAAAAATACTTTCCATCATAATGAATAACTCATTTTCAATTTTTGGGCTATTTGGATATTTAGGTGAAAAAGATTCATTTGTTATGCATTTATCTATTGTGTCATAGATTTTTTTATCTCCAACCTTATCGACCCATTCCGAAATTTCTTTTTTATACTTATATTTTCCTTTACTATCATTATCGAGCTCTTTTTTTATTAGATTCCCCAGGTCTTTCCAGGCTGGTAACCCATAATCGGTTGAGGCGCCAGCACCCAGTACTAGTATTGTTTGAACATTTTCGTCTAATCCTATTTGCATATTCTAAAAATTATACTTATATGATTTGTGGCTAGATTTGATAATCTTCGCTTAGATTATGATCTTCAAGGTTTGTAAATGCAACGTGGAGAAAAATAGGGGAGATGTTACGGAATTGAGTGATGTGTGCCCTTTGGGATCGTTTACTTGGTTCTTGGTTCGAAGAGCTCGATCGGATTTCTGTCGGGATCATCAATTTGAATTTGCTTGCCTCCTGGGCCTGCTTCCATTTCATTACGAAAATGAACTCCTGCATTTTTCAGTTCAATCATCATGGCAGGTAAATCCGTAACGTGTAATACAATTCTATTCCATCCTCCGGGTTCCTGTTGTGTCCCATCAGGCATGTTTCGAGAGCCTGATGCACCGGGTCCGCTGAGAATTAATTTTAGGCCTCCGATTGAAACTTGGCCAAATGCAGGCAGATGCTGCTGATCCAAATGAAAACCCAATATCTTTGTATAGAATTCAACAGAACTCGCTACATCCTTTACCTGATAGCGAACACCCCAGAGTCCAACGATAGAATTATCCATATACTTGTCTTAAAGCATATTCTTCAAAAAATCTCATGTTTTTTTGCGAACATTAGATTGAAGTAATCAACTACGGCTATGGGACTAAGCTTTAATCGAACATGTTGTCCAACGTCATAAAAAAAGTGATTTACCAAACTACTGAAAATGCTTGTAACGCTATAGACTTGTCTATGCTATGTCTTCGGTTTTGACATCTCCCGTACGTTTATAATATCCAAAGAAAGTACCACTTGGGGTAACTTTGGATTTATATAGTTTGAAGGCAGCAGGTATTGTACCTTTTTCAAACAATCGTTTTCCTGTCCCAAGTGTAATGGGAAATATTTTTAGCCAAAGTTCATCTACCAGATCATATTTCATTAGTGTCTGAAGTAAATTAGCACTTCCATATACTTGTATGTCTGGACCGTTTGAATTCTTTAATTCTTGTAACTCTTCTATATTGTGTATCACTACAGTATTTTCCCATGTTGGATTTTTTAGGTTTTTGGATACTACATATTTTGGAATTCTGTTTATTTGTGGCCAGCCTTCTGCTTCTGTAGTATGTTGCGGCCAAAATCCTGAAAAGATATCATATGTTTTTCGCCCAAGAAGTAATCCAGCAGTTTCTTTCATTTGTTTTCCCATTTCTTTTCCGCCATCTTCATCAAAGTAAGGGCCCATCCATCCACCAAATTTGAAACCCTCTGCAGTATCCTCTTTGGAACCACCTGGAGCTTGCATAACACCGTCAAGTGTAATAAATTCAACAACAATAATTTTTCTCATATGTAACTTACATTACAGTGCATTTTGAAGATTTATGCAAGTCTGCGCGTATCGTTCGGCAAGGAATCGATTTTTATTGTCATCGCTGTTGCAAGACTAGGACGATGTCTTATAGTGGCAAAGATGCTGGACTAGAAATATCTCCGTTTAACTCGATGAATAATCCGTTCTTTATTGCAATCGGTGTTGCAATAAAACTCCTCATGTACGAACCGTCCGATCTGGATTCTCGCCTGAGTTTCGTAAACACAAAAAATGCCCTTATCGGGCATGCTTTGTATGTGCTGCGAGACTAGGACTCGAACCTAGATAACATCCTCCAGAGGGATGCGTACTACCATTATACGATCTCGCATCGCTGATCAGTAATCAGAAAGATCAAAAACCACTTCAAGAATATATATTATTTTATCAGAATATCCGATTGAAGCAGCTTTGAACGTGTTCAATATAATCATATGCAAAAAATTGCGCGGTTATACACATATACGCGTATGTCCCATATGATCAATATGTGTATTATACCTCAAAATTAGTTTATGCTATAGAGTTTGACTTATTGGCTGCTCTATGTCACGGTATAAGTAAGGGGGATATATGATTATTACGAAAGAAAAAATAAATTCTGATCTTTCTCCGCTCGGCTTATTAAGCCTTGGCATGTCTACTGTTATTCTAAATGTGCATAATATTGGGATGATACCAGTTAGTCCGATGCTATTAGGTATGGGGTTTTTTTATGGAGGAATAGCTCAAATTATCGCTGGCTTTTTCGAGTGGAAAAATGAAAATACATTTGGAATGGTCACTTTTTTTTCATATGGTTTTTTTTGGCTAAGCCTAGTAACGATTTTCTTCTTACAAGCTTTAAGTATAACAGTACCAATGGATTCTATTACTTGGATAGTATATTTAGTGCTATGGGGATTGCTCACTTTATCACTGTTTTTAGCATCGCTTCGTTTACAAAAACTATTTCAGTTTATTTTTGGAATGTTAACAATTGTTTATGCATTAGCGATATTAGGGCATGTTATGGATAATATTGAAATCGCACACATATCAGCGTACCTGGGTATTATATGTGGGTTTTTTGCAATGTATGCAGGTATGGCAAGCTTAGTGAATGGAGTTCATAAAAAAAATATTTTGCCTATAATATAGTGTACATGATCAAATGGATGAAACAAATTATATGGGGAAAGGTCCTTCTTATAGGACTCTTGTATACAGTAGTGGCAACTGTTATTCGGCAGGTAGAAGTAATCATAATGATGCCATATTATTCATCCGAATTATATCGTGGCGTTTGGAGTACATTATTTATGCCTGCTATTGGACCTCGATCATTTGAATTCTTTGTACATTATTTGATAGGAACATTTCTTATAGGAATCTCTCTTTGCATAATTTATTACTATCTCAAGTCATACCTACCAAAGAAAAAATGGGAGCGGATATTCTTTTTTGCAGATGTGTTGGTAGCTACTTCTTTTATATTTTTTACCATTCCAGTTTATGTCCTTTTTAATGTTCCCGTAGCACTCATTGGTAGTTGGTTTGTGACCACATTTATCACTGTCGTCTGTGCCTCCACACTTATAGTGCATCTCTCTTAAGCTATTCTTCATCTTCCATCCTCTACTATATGTAGTATGAAAAAACTAGGGAGTGCACTGTTCATA
>CAYSEV010000027.1:0-3477 GCA_964430295.1 uncultured Gammaproteobacteria bacterium | reverse complement strand
TTCATATATGGTATCTTCTTCTGTGTCATAGTAGGAAGCATTGTATGGACAGCAAAACACGTATCGGCAAGTGCACATACAACAATAACCTCAGAATTACCACGTAAAAAGATCACAAAAAAAGACTTATCTGAATACAACGATTCAGGCAAACATCAGCAAATATTATTGGCATATGAGGGTAGTGTGTATGATGTCACGGAAGGAAAAGAATTCTATGGAAAGGGTGGACCGTATCACTTTCTTGCAGGTACAGATGCCACGGCGATGCTTCATATAGCAGGTGGGGACATTGTCAAGCGAAAGTATCCGATCATCGGAATTCTCTCTCTATGAAATTACGATTTGGAAGCATGTTTATCGGTATGTCGTTATTGTTTTGCCTGGAGCTTTTTTTTCTGGCAAAATCCGACATTTCAGTGGTGTGGCAACGACCCTGGATGTCTCTTGCTCAGATCTCGGGACTTCTTGGGGTGGTGGCATATTCCATAACATTTTTTTTGTCCAGCAGACTGGGGTATCTGGAATATATGTTTGGCGGGCTTGATACGGTATACCGTGTCCATCAGCGGATGGGGAGGGTATCATTTCTATTGTTTTCACTGCACGTTGTCTGCCTGCTTGTTCACTATACAAACGTGTCCCAGATGGTTGAAAAACTCCTTATCCCTTCAACAAATATTGCATACACCGCAGGGATTCTTTCATTCTGGTCACTGGCATTTATTTTGGCCATGGTCATTTTTGCGCGTCTTGAATATCAGTTATTTATACGTATCCAAACATTCTTTATCGTATCTTTTTTATTGGGATTTTTACATTCGCTTTTTATCGAAAGTGATATCTCACGGTACTTGCCGCTTCGGATCTATATACTTTCGTTTTTTGGACTGGGCATATTTTCTTTTATCTATAGGCAGCTTCTATATTCACGTGTCGGTCCAAAACACTCCTACACGGTTTCGCTTGCAAAACAGTTAGCAAGCGGCTGGATAATGCTTCGTTTAAAAGCAGTGGGGAAAGAGATCCGGTACATACCAGGTCAATTTGTCTATATTGGGTTTGAGGGAGAAAAGTATAAAAGAGAAACGCATCCGTTCTCAATTGTTTCAGTGCCGGAAGATGGACATGTGGAACTATGGATAAAGCCAGTAGGAGATTACACATTGGGACTCTCAGATGTATCCGAGGGAGATAAGGTTACCATATTTGGCCCATATGGAGCACTCTATGAAAAAATATTCGGAAAAGACAATGTTGTCTGTATAGCGGGGGGGATTGGCGTTACACCTTTTTTAGGACTACTTCGGAAATTTGCATCAACCATCCCCACTACATCATTTCATTTATTTTATAGTGTACGATCAAAAAAAGATGTAGAAGATTTACATATTGAATCGCTATTGCCTGTCTCATCTTCAAATATGAACTATCATGAACGGATCACAGAAACAGGGTCGCGTTTAACAGCAGATGAAATACTAAAGATCGTGAACCATACAGGGAAATCCATGTATTTACTCTGTGGGCCTCTCCCTATGATGCAGGCAATCAAAACGCAATTATATTCGGCAGGAGTCCACCCGAGGATGATATTTTATGAAGAATTTTCATATTGATTCCATACTCAAAACAGCAACGACACTCGGATATGTCTGTGTGTATCTGGTTGTAGGATATTCAGTTGTCGGCATTATCCGCACGCGGGCTATATTGTCAAGTGAAAAAGAGGTTTCTACTGCCATGGCGACGACTAGTATTACTCAAGTGCAAACGACTACGCCCACCGTACAAAAGGTAGCAACTATAGAGAAAAAAATACAACCGAGCCCCATCGTCATAAAGAACACAGATACGCCTGCTCCAACTCCGGACACACGCTGTATAATTTCTGTCGATGGCGCGGCATATAATGTTACCGAGTTTAAAAAAGAGCACAGCGGGGGAGACGTATTTACCTGTGGCGCAGATATGAGCGCTATATTTCATGGACAGCATGATATGGATATATTAAGAAAGATGGATCAGTACAAAATCTAGATTATGTTTATGACCTTGGAAAGGTCAAAAACACAGAAGCGTAGGATTGTTTTTCGGATTCAATGTGAATGTCTATGTGGTATATCTCGCAAATTCGCTGAACGATAGATAATCCTATTCCGTATCCTTTTGCTCTTGATTTTGCATCACTGCTTCTATAAAACTTATCAAATACGTGTGATAATTCCGCTTTTGTCATTCCGGATCCCTCGTTCCTAAATTGCACAGTAGCATGAGTATCCGTTTCGAAATACGATACTGCAATGGTGGTTTTTGTGTATGCATATTTTATACTGTTGGTAAAGATATTGGAAAATAATACGGATGCGTATTCTTTTGGAATCGGTATTGTTGCTTCTGTTGGTATGTCCATTGCCACGGTAAGGTTTCTTTTTTTGAGCTCTTCTTTCTGCTGCGCTTCAATTGTTTCAAATACCTTCTTGATGTGTGATTTCTCATGAATTGGAGCGATTCCACTTTGGAGTTTGCTCAGCTGCATCAGCTGATCCAGCAGCGTATTTAAAGAAAATACCGATTGTTGTATCGCGGCAATACTTTCCTTATGCGCTGGTGTTTCTAGTGCAAGTATTTCTAGACTGCTTGCTATATTGGTAATGGGAGTTTTTAATTCATGGGATGCATTTGCTATAAATTCTTTCTGTTGTTCAGACATGCCCTGAATCCGCTCTACCATTGCGTTAAACTTGTTCACTAGCTGTACTATTTCATCTTGAGGGGATCCTAGTATTGGAGTTGCTGCTTTGAGCTTGTCCAAATCGATGGTATGTATGGTTTTTGTAAGTTCCTGCAAGGGACTCAACGCATTCCTCACGATAATATTTCCTAACATGATACTACCAATAAAGCTAGTAATTGCAAGGATTATAAACGCAAGAAATATCGTATTGCTCATCTGAGATATAGATGATATCGGTTTTCCGATAACGATAATCCCAAATAATTCATTGCCGTTTAGAACGGGAACTGCCGTAATTAGCAGCCGTTGATCTCTCCAAACCATTTGCGAGGTTTGGAGTTTCTTTGTTGCCTGCGAAGATTTAGCGAGCGAGATAATAGTTTTTGCAGAGTCAGAATCCTGAGGTTTAAAAAAGCTAAAATTACCATATCCAAATAGAGTGTCCAAGCGAGAATCGAAAAGCAGTGCAGAGCTGTTTGTTTCCAGAAGTTCCTCTTCCAGATTCGTTTTTTCTTTTTGATCAAGTATTAATCCACCGTCTCTGATGCTTATAAAATTTTTTATTATTTCGTTCGCAACATATACTGACTGCGATTTGATCTCGGAGATAATAACAGCATGAAACAGATAATAGACGGCAACAGCTATGATGACGATGAACGTAAAGACATATGAACCGAATATTATCGAGAGTCGTTGTTTTGTGGTAAGTTTGCGCATAGCATATATCCTTTGCCTTT
>CAYSEV010000026.1:0-18393 GCA_964430295.1 uncultured Gammaproteobacteria bacterium | reverse complement strand
CCAAAATCGGTATACGTATAGGGATATTCGCGGTCTTTCACGCGCATTTTAAATACAGTAGACAGAAGGTTCATTCTATAGGCATCAACGTCCGAAGATCGTTTAAATGCCATACGTGTACCATTTATATAGGTGTTCGGATAGACCCATGCAGTGCTATAAATGTGTGCCGTAGTCAGAAGCGATACAAGGAGTGCAAAAAAACCAAAAAGTTTCATTCGTTTGCGTGCACGAAGAAGACGACGTATAAGTCGCCGAAAAAGATTCATTCCTACTTGAACATGTTTCATCGTTGTATTCGTTTGGCAAACACCAATAATCTCTCAGATGTAGTTCCGGGGCTATGCCCCGTATACGCGCTCCACTGATGCGAGGACGAAGCCCTCGAGAAGTGGGAAGCGCTATACATGCCACGGTAAAAAAACAGACTATTCATGTTGTGTACGCTTAGCAAAAACCAGTAGCCTCTCGGATGTTGTTCCGGGGGGCCAACAAGTCTGTAGCACAATCGTTTCAACTGGATTGGTATAGCGCAAAAACGATGTGTCTTTCGGATCCACAATCTGTTTTGCGTACACTATATAATCGTACCGTACTCCCTGATGAAATATATACACAGTATCACCAATAGACAGTTTATGGAGGAGGTAAAATACAGCATTAAATTGTTTTACAAATGTTGGGGTAGAAGAGTGAGCAAAGTAGTACCCCATGGTTCCGGATCCGGGAAATCCTGTACCAGATGCGTGTGCAATGCCACGTTTGAGTGCCTCTAAGTACACCTTGCTGTCATTAGGGTCGACATTAAATATAATGGGCTCATCTATAAATACAGATGGAATGACTATGCTGTCTTTATGTGTTTCAGTCGTAAATTGCGGGACTATAAGTTCTCGAATCATCAGATGTTTCAGTTGGTAGCTGAGTTCGATAATCGTTACCGGTACAACCACACTGATGAGCCATAAGACAAAACAGGCAAGTAACACAAGTCCAGCGACAGTAAAGTACAAAGGGGATTTGGGTGTGGTATATAAACGCTTCATGACCGCTTTTTACGCGTATGTTTCTTCGATGTTGCTCTGACCGCCTTTTTCACTGATCGGGTAGAAATCAAAAAGCTTATGCCGATAACACCACTTGCAAGTGCCAGAACTGTGAGTATAGTCGGAGTCCCTGTTTCTGGTTGTTCACTGAGAGTTGCGGTTCGCACATAGACGGTTTTTGTACAGGATTCACCACCTGTTTTCCATGCATTGGTGCTATCCAGAATCGATCCATGGAGTACATACGTGCCGGGTTTTTCAAATTTCATCTGAAATGCGCCACTGGTACTCTCCACAGATTGATTGGTACTTCCGGTAATTTTATATTTCTGTATGGCTCCTTTATTATCATAGCCGGTGACACGCAGTGATACAGTTGCAGGTGCCTGCGTATCATTTCCATCAATAATAAAGAGATCGGAGCAGTCTGATTTTTGTGTTTCGAGTGTATTTGGCTGTACTGTTGCGATCGTTTCACATCTGCCACTTCCAACCCAGGCACCGAGTTTATCTTTAATTTCCACACGTGGGGTAAACGTTCCAGATACATCGTAGCGGTGTTCTGTGTCAGGCAGTGCTGATTCACTCATAGTGCTGTCACCAAAATAAAACCTGTAGCCGTATGCGCCGGTCGCCTGTACATGAAACCCGATGGTAGCGGGCATTTTCGAATTGTTTCCTTTTGTTACTGTTAGTTCCTCACATGCTTCCGTTTGCGTTGTTATGTTTGTCTGCTGCCTGCCCGCCGATGAGGCGGGTACGGTTGGCGTGGGTGAGGATCCGCATGACCCAGAGTACCAGAGCATAGAATCCTGAAGATTACTCTCATTACAGATCCAGCCAAAATATGAACGGCAATTACGATTATAGACCTGGATAGAGACTGTTTGATCACATGTTGTGTTTCCGATATTTTGGGACTTTGCCGCTGTTGTTTCATTCAATCTGCAGTCCTGCATGTTCCCGCTGCAGGTCCATTTAAACACATAAGGCTTATCAGATGTGCAGCTGCCAGTTTGCGGATTACAACCTTTATTGCAGGTGTCAGCCGTAGCTGCTGTTCCTGTTCCACACAAATTCGTGTAATAGCCATTTCCATACGGAAGAGCAGCGGCAGAGACAGGGGAAATAGATGGGAGAATAGCAAATGTACTCAGTAAAAATAATGCAAACGATAGCAATAAATTCATACGCCTGTATTCATTATATAAGGATTACGTTCCTTTGCAATCGTGAAATATACACAAAAAAAACGACCCTCATGAAGAAATTGTGTGCACCGGCACAAAACCTTCAGAGGGTCGACTAGGAAAGAAACAGCATGAATTACCGTTTGTGCATTGCACACTGTCTCCTTATACCGTTTACGGCATCAAACCCAGGGATTGTAACAAGGCTTTCATTGTCTCAGGGCCAGTCTCGCTCTGATGATAGCCGTCCGCGCCCAATTCCTTTGCTTTTGATTCGTACGAGCCACCACTCATGACTATGATCTTCGCCATGGGCCAGCGGGCTTTAATCTGAGCAAAGTAGTCCAACCTCCATGCATCGTCACCTGCGCGGATGATCACAACATCGAAGTTTCTCGTATCAGCCAACAATGACGATGCGTTCTCATACAGAGTTCCTTGTATGCCCCAAAGCTGGAGGATCGCAACCAGTGATGAGTCACCGATATCGCCAAAAACTACCGCAGTTTTTTGAGGTCCCGGGGTTGCTTGGCATCCAGTTCCTTGCTCTTGGCATTGGTCACGCAGGTTCGCATTTACATCTGTATTTCCTTCTACTGCTTCCTGAACATCAGAAGCGGTGATGTTGTATGCTGTGACCTGATTGACAATCTGACCGGTTTGATTTACCTCCCAGTACCCGATGGTGCCGTCAGGATTCTGCACCTGCAGTACAAGGTTGCGCCCTTCGGTAACATTCTGAACGGTGTTGCCGATGGCTAGAGAGGCTATCAAGAGCAGTGCGTCCGCCGCTGACATTGCTGGGGCAGTTGCGACCAGGTAGCCACTTTCAACCTTGGTCATCGCATCGAACGCTCGAGCTACAAGATATCCGGCGGGAGCTGTGATTCCGGGAACGAACATATTGCTTTGCATTGCAACATGCTCAAACTCGGATTCGGACACAAGGATATCTCCATAGCCAATGGCATTGACGGCTACGAGATCTGCTGGCAGGGCTGAACCCTGTGTTGGTGCAGTACCTGCACATGCCGAAAGGACAAGGCTCGCCAAAACGAGGGAGGCAAGCAAATTCGCGTACAGTTTCTTACTCATTTCAACTCCTTATTAATCCACGCTACACGGCACGATGTGCTCGCATAGATTTGACTAAGGAGCTTCGTACCGTGGATTCTAAGAACGAATCCGTCGACCCGCGCCAACGGGCCATGATGATTTCGACGATTTGATTACAACAAACCATTATTGCAATCTTCAGCTCTGCCATGAAAGAGCAACGCCATCACCCTCAGGGGGTGACGTTAGGAGCGTGGATGGCTTATTAGGAGTTATGTATATTCTTTTTGTGAGATTTTCTTGGTTTCCTTTTCTTTGTTAGAATTTTTTGATAGGTTGACGATTTCAACCTCGAACCTGTGTCTATATGGATAAATAGGCACAAATTTGAGGCTGAAACCGTATACGTAAACGGTAGTGTTAATGTGCTCTTGTATTGGCCCGTACAACACCGATCAGCAAAAAGATCGGAAATATAGACCTATAACACAAGCATAATATCCTATAATATATGTTGTAAAAAGTCAAATAACACGTATTTGGTCACAGCTCGGATCTCATACTTGTCCTTTTGCGTTACGTTTCGTATACTTCACGCATGCCCAGTAGTGAAATTTCGATGTATATTGTATCGAAGACACTAAGCGGGCTGCTTTTGTATACATAGTTCAATTTATCAAATAGAGGGTGGAATATTAGATGTGGCGAAGCCATATATCGAAATTCTACGACTAGGCATGATTCTTTCAGATCGGGATATTAAAAAAGCTATTGCAGCAAAACGTATAAAGATTACTCCGAAACCAAACTATGAAGAACAGCTTGGCAGCTGTATGATTGACCTGCGACTTGGAAACGTCTATCGGGTATTCAATCATAGTAAAACCCCGTATCTGGACCCTCAAAATCCTAAAACACTGGATAATATCACCACAGAGATCAAAATCAAGGATTCAGAGGCATTTACACTCCATCCGGGAGAATTTATATTAGCCATGACCAAAGAATATATAGAAATGCCCGATGACATGACCGGCCGCCTGGAGGGTCGTTCCTCCATTGGGCGCCTTGGAGTGGTGGTTCATTCAACAGCTGCAAATATTGAATGTGGTTTCCGAGGTAATATAACTCTCGAGCTTGCCAATATGGGTCGTATTCCTGTGATGTTATATCCTGGTATGCGTATTTGCTCATTATCGTTTGAAGAGCTCACAAGTCCTGCTGAAATTCCGTATTACAAAAAAAAGGGTGCAAAATATGTGGGGCAAAAAAGCCCGGAAGCAAGTAAAATTGCAAATGATCGGTAGTGTCATTCCCGCGAAGGCGGGAATCAATACAAACAAGATCCCCGATCAAAGTCGGGGATGACAAATAAAAAATATGGACTGGCCAATACTCTACAAACAAGTACTACATGTGAAAGATGAAAAGAATCCGGTGTCTATTGCCATTATGTGGACGGAGCGTCAGGTCGTGGCTGACATGCTCAAGAGTGAAAACTACTGTGCCATAGGCAATCTCTATTCTTCAGCAGGTATCAGCGCCATGATCCGCAATATTTTTGCCAACCCGCATATTCGAAAAATCGTACTGTGGGGAGCAGATCTTTCCCGCAGTGGTCAGGCGCTTATGGCACTCATGGCAAATGGGGTAGATGAAGATTTCTATATCATCGGAGATGAGAAAAAAGGCCAAATTGAGAAGGAGATCGGAAAAGAAAATATAGAATTATTCCGCAAATCAGTTGAAGTCATCAATCTTCGAGGCAAACCCGTTTCGGAACTGCAAAAAACAGTCAATGAACTCAGCAAACTCAAAATGGAACCGTTTACCACGCCCCAAACATTCCCGACCAGCAGGCCAAAACCATTTACATTTCCAAGTGAACAGATAGGTGTAAGACTCCACGGTGAAAAAGCAGCAACGGTCTGGTTGAAGATTTTGAAAAATATTCTGCGCTACGGTCGCAATAAAACAACCCGTTATACACAGGAAAATGAACTCAAAGAGCTCCTGAATATTATGGCGGTTATTTATGATGAAGATCCGGAAGCTCCATATCTGCCTCATTATTTCCCGTTTAGCGAAAAAGACCTGCAAACATACTATCCGCAGGTATTATCTGCTAAACAAATTCCTGGGATTGCCTACACATACGGACAGCGCCTTCGAGATTATGAAGGGGTAGACCAGATCGGACAAATTATCGAGCTTATCAAAAACCGCCCGTTCAGCAAAAAAATGATCGCCGTGACGGCAAAAGTGGTAGAGGATTGGTCAGTAGTCAATAAAGGTGACACACCGTGTCTCACTAATGTACTATGCAGCGTACAGGATAACAAACTGTTTATGACTACACATTTCCGTTCACAGGATATGGTTCATGGATGGCCACGCAATGTGTTTAGTCTGCGTAAGCTTCAGAAACTCATTGCAGATGAATCTGGTGTCGGTATGGGAGCGTTTGTCATGATTACGCATAGTGCTCACATTTATAGTGATGATTACGAACTTGCCGAAAAGATCGTTGAGGCAAATTACGATAAAGAACTCGGCTACACCAGTCGTCAGATGTTTGAAGAAGATAGGCGGGGCAATATCGTTATCTCCATAGAAGAGGAAGAAAAAAATCCTGTTGGCCGTCCGACTAAATATGCCGTTAAACCGGGGCAAAAGTCCTATGAGATCGTGGTCAAGCTCTATGCGCCAAATGGCGGACTTTTGCTGAAAGAATGGCGTGGCAAAACAGCCATGGAAGTGTACATTGAAATGGTCAACATTGGCGACTATCTCGTACTCCCGAGCCATTTAATCTACGTCGGCACAGAGCTCCAACGTGCTGAATATGCGATAAAAACAGGACAAGTAGATAAGTTCTCTCAAGACCCGGCGGCCAATAAAGAGCTATAGTCAAGTCTACCCATTGTATAGATATTATACGGATGAATACTCAATTGCCGTTCCAAGTTTAGCCATTTTCTCTGGAAGTTGTGTATACGATCGTTCTATATGGTGTAGTCCCGTGACTCGAACAGGTACATCAGATGTTGAAGCTGCCAGTAGAAGCGAAGCTGCAGATCGGATATCGGTACCCTCAAGAGTGACTCCGTCATGAGGTGCCTGATATCTATACTTTTCATTTCCCCATATGGTCGCTTTTTGAGGGAAAAAATAATCCACTCGTCCGCCTATTTTTCGAAGTTCTTTCATCCATTGTATACGCCTGTCTCCGTATTTATCATCATAGTAACTGCTTATTGCGTTAAGTGCTCCAAACAACACGGCCAGTACAGGTGCAGCATCCCGTGGTAAACCTTTTTTATCATGAAACGCCACGATATCAACGGGTTCTAACTGCTGGATATCTTGCTCATATACGACGGCTTTCCTTCCATTTTCACCGATCATCATATGTGAATAATACATAAGCCCTCGCATATCAAACAGTGGCCCCCAATTTTTTGTGGAAATTTGTTTTTTCCATCCGGGGAAACTCATTTCCAAACGCATACCATGAAGTTTTGCATATGCTAGCCAAAACATTGTTTCGCACGCATCAGGTGCTACATGTGCTTTTACAGATCGGGAGAGCTTTAAGATGCCATCGGATTGTATTGTTATGGCATTAGTATCAAGACCTGACACATGTGCTCCGGCAAGCTGTAAAAAATCTGCAAGATTATCTACTTCAAGTGAAGAAAGGGGATTTTTGATTATTGTCTTTCCGCCGACTCCAGTAGCCAGAATCATTGCGGCAAGTGTGGCAAAAACTTTGCCTTTTACATCAACCGATCCGTGCATTTTTTTGGGATGATCAAGTCGCGCATCTATAAAACCGTCTTTTATTTGCACGTTAGCTCCGAACATTCTCGCAATTTCGAGTGTGGAAGAAGTCGGTCTGCTACCGGGCCAATCTCCTTCAGGTATAGGCATACGGATATGACCGGTTTTCAGAAGCGATCCTGAGAGCAAAAGTATAGATGCACGCACATTTCGAATACTTTCTTCATCAGGAGAGTTGTGACTCATATTCGAGGTTTCAACAGTAAGTTTTCCAGATGATGCTCGTGCTATTTCTGCTCCCAATGACTCATATATTCTCATATATCGTTGGAAATCGAGAATGCTTGGTTCATGTGGAACAATGACCTCATCAACGAGCGCAAAAGCACCAGCCAACGCATTGGCGGCATGTTTACTCGGACCAATCTCAACATGAGATATCTCAGGAGACTGCCGATGGACTTGAAGTGCAGATCGTTCATGGGTAGATGACATCCTATAATTATATCAAAATGTGAAGTGACTTACATATATCAAGACATTTATGAATTTCAATGCACAAATATATACGTGTTCCACTATGAAAACCTTGTCGCCTATAAACCTTAACCGTATAATGAAAAATAATATGAATGATACGTATGAACTGCACGATAGAGTAATGCAGGAGATATCAGGTGAAAGGAACCCTCATCGTCAGAATATCGCACTTCTTTCGTATGAATTACTTTCTGCAGTAGATATGCAAATGGCAGCGCATATAGGATTTGATGGAAGTATTTTAAATGAAATACACAAGAGAGTGCATGGTGATGGAAGGCAACACTCAATAGATATAACGGGAATAGATCCAAAACTCGGAAAATACGTTTTGGGTTCACAGGTGTTTATAGAAGTTCCGCAACCCATTAATTCCACTCAAATTCATCAAAGTTTTCAGGTAGATTGCCTTGTAGGAATGTTCACCCCGAGTATACGTATGCGAACACATGATGGATATGTGAATGTTCAGGTTCACACTGGACATGATAATTCTGATTTTTCACATATTACTATATCGCGTATATTTGAAAGTAATGTTGGAATCCCATCGCACAAGAGAGTCATTGAGACGTTTCCAGTGCCAAGCCGACCTACAGGCAGAACAAATGAATTAAGAGTGGTCGAATATGTAGGGTTGGATACACATATTAGTATGGAATACGAAGCCGTGGGTATAGCTGGTGATCTTCGCATGGTTGATGGTCAATCTGTTATTGTTACGCCTGGCCCTTTTGGTACGTATCATAGAGATACAGCCACAATTACCTGGAAAAATCAGCCAAGAGGATACGCAACGCCACACATTATAGATGATCCTCATTCGTTGATATTGCAACAAGGTCTGGATGCTAGATTTTCCTTTCTTAAAGAAACAAATCTATATGAAGAAGTTCGTTTCATTCTGCAGAGTAACAGTGATATACGATTATCAAAATAGATTACGTGCTTCCTGAATGTCATGTATATAGTAGGTTGGGTTTAGATCTTCTCCCGTAGCATCCTTTAATAGCTCCATCCATGGTTTTCTTCTTCCGGGTTTATAGCAGGTTTCTCTCAGAAATTCTCCAAATTCTTTTGAAAGTATATCCGTAAAATGTCTTTTTCCATATGCAATAATCTGTGAGGAAATCATCGCTGCAAGGACATAATTGATGCAATACAACGGGTATTCTGCAATATACCTATTTTGTACCCACCACAACGGATGATCGCCATCAACAGTAGGAAAATAGGATTTAAAAATCTCATTGCCTATTACAACAGGATTTCTATCAGACCGATAATACTCGAGCTCAAATTCTATATATTGCAAGCACGTCGCAATTGTCTGCAGGTGATTTATTGCATGAAATGCGGGAAAGAGCGGAGCTTTATAGTCCCTTGCGAGTTGCTCCACTGCAAGTGTGCTAAACACTTGTTCTCCCACGCCCTCAGTCCATGTTTCATTGCTATTTCGCATAACATAGGGCAACATTGGGTCGATCATAGAAAAGTGCAATCCGTGACCAAATTCACGAAACGGTGTCAAATAGTCAAACAAAGTTGTATGGTTTGTCGGATTTATCAGCACGTGTACAGAAAATGGTGCATCAACATTTACAGCACGGTCTAGTTGTTTGCCTCTCCTTGATTCCCAATCTACGTGAATGGTTTCATATGCATCGGAAAATCCCAACATAGATACGAGCTCTCGCATGTTCCGTTGGATATCAGGTGTGTAGGGTATACGTGTATGTGATATTGCTGCAATAGGGTCCCACGGTTTTAAAAACTTGGTAAAATGTCGCTGACTCCATAAGTCTGTGAGATATCCTATGTCCCATGGTTTAATTGTATGTATATTTGCGTCGTGACTTGCATTCCCTAAAACCTGTTGCATAACGTTAACTGCAGGATATTTAACTAATTCTATAAGTTCGTGCAATTTTTGTGGGGACATTTCATGAGAATTTTTTAACGTATGAGTGGCATAATCATCCTCGTAAAGTGCATTTCTGCTTATTCGAAGTACTTCCATAATGTGAAGAAACGATTCTGGTGAAGCGAAGATGGCATTGTGCATATCTCTTCGGCGTTCCTGATCGTGCACTTTCCTTCGAGCGGCATTTATAGCATCACCACCAAAGAACTGCTCCGGTGGGTCAGGGATGGTTTTATCATCATAAATATAATGAAGAAGTTGATATTTCTCCGCCCAATCTTTCTTTGCTTTTTCTGTATTTTGTTTTTTTGTCTGTCGTTCCGATGTAGTGAGATACTGGAGTGTCAGTTCTGCCCAGCGGGAAACGTGCGGATCAGCAGATGTATTGGATAACGAAGTTAGTCGATCAATTAAATGTTGAGAAACTGTTAGTGCTTCAGTGCGATGGAGATATGCCTGCCATTGTTCAGAATTATCACCTGTAGCGATCGTCTTTACTGCAGCTTGTTGTTCAGGTACATATACACTAGATATATAGCTGTCTAGTGCGAAGAGTAGGTCAACTGAAACAGGTTCTGACACCGACATATCAGATCTGGATTGTTGTCTCAGAACAGTTATAGGAAATTCCACAGACATAGAGCGATTATATCAATTTGATATATATTGATACAATTAAATATTGTAAGGGATTCTAGGTGTTCATACGCGTATAATTTTTGACAATCGATAAAAATAAGCCTATAATAATTAAATGCCTCTAGAAGTATTAAAGATGCCGCGCAGAATACTGACGGATAATGGTGTTGAAGAACAAACCGGTGCTAATTTTCTCGGACAGGCCAGAAAAATTGCTCAGGTATATGCTCCATATGCTGTTTCAGAAAATGATATGAATTTTGCAGAGTCTGCGGCAATTCCCAATGGGTTGCCCCAAGCATTACGACCTGATGAATCTGCTGAAACGAGAAGCTATCTCCAGCACGATTTAATGAAGTACGCAAAGAAAATTCGTTCGTATAACCTTTCCTATGAACACTATTATCATTTATTTCAGTGGGTATCACTTGAATTCGGGTGTGGCTCTACTGTAGATCCCGGATGGCTTACCTGGGCGAGTCTTGTGGTATGGGGCAACAGGGAGGCATTCTTCCAAAGCATGCCGTCATTACTCTCACGAGACATCCTTTCTCAATCACCAACTGTATGGTTCGTGCCAACAGATGAAATTGAAACAGTCATAAAAACAAATGAACACCACGGCTTTGTCTGTGGACTTGATGTTGCACATACGCACCCAATACTACTTGCACAAAATGCTGCATTTAATCTTATGGCTCAAAATGAAATACCGACAACATATCCATGGCCACGGGAATATTTTACTAGTGGAAGAATTCCTAAGGTCACCTTTGATGATACCCATGAGCAATTTAGTATCGAATGGCCATATATTACAGAGAACGTCGTTGGAGATCCTCCGGTTTCTGTGCTACTCAATGTATAAGAATCGTTGTATCGGTTTTGATCTTGAGTCACCTCACCCTTGCAATTTATTTATCACGCCGTACAATCGGTGTATGAATAAACAGCCCCATATCGCCTTTATCGGCGACCTTACAATCGATAAGTATATTCAGTCAGGTGATATACGCCTCGGAGGAGCGGCTCTCAACGGTGCTGTTTGGGCTAGGAAACTGGGAGCAAAGTCCTCTGTTGTCACGACAGTCGGGACGGATAATCCGGGCAAAGAAATGATCAAAAAATTAAAAAAAGAACATATCAGCAAAACGCACCTACAAATTAAACACGGAAAAACATCATCAATTGAAATCAACATACATGATAACGGCGAACGGTCATATGGCGTATGGGACCCGGGCACGCTTGCTTCCTATCATCTTCGGCCAAAAGACGCGCTCTACCTTGCCCAACAAAATGCCGTAGTTGTAACGATCTATCCGCAATTTGCACACATTCTTCAGGAGCTTAAGAACGTGAAAACAGAGAATAATAACCCCTCTCCGCTTGTAGTTATAAACTTCGGCGATCTTAAAGAATTTCATCAGGATTTGACTGTCGTAGAAGAGGTATTACCCTACTCAGATTTCTGCGTGTTTGGGTTGGATAAAGATACAGACGAAGGGATTATTAATGCGCTAAAAGCTATGGCAAAATCGGGAAAAACAAAAATACTTATAACACTTGCCTCATATGGATCTCTTGTATATGATGGATCTTCAACGTATATTCAAAGCGCAAAACAGGTGCCTGTCGTAGATACCACTGGAGCAGGGGATTCATTTCTTTCTGCTTTTCTTGTGTCATTTTTAAGTAGTTGTGATATTCAGAAATCCCTTCAGGCTGGGACTGATCTAGCTTCAAATGTCATTGGCCGCTTGGGTGCGTACTAATGCTACAAAAACAGATGTATTCTTGACTCTTTCATATACAGTATTCATACTGGAAATAGATATGTTAGAGAATATTCTTTCATTGATTCTTCTTGGGTTGGGTGTGCAGTTGCATGGTTCGCATCCGTCAATCCTTGGTGTTGAAACGATACAAAACAATATCGCGTCCCAGCTCGTATCCACATCTGAATCATCGTCGTCGGGAATTCAGATGCCAGTACTAAAACGAACTAAACAGGAAATACAAAAAGAGCGTGAACAACTCGAAGAAATAAAACTTGCAACGGAAGCAGATCATGTATCAAAGAGGGATGCGTATAAAAAGTATTTTGCAGCTATCAAGGGCACTGGAGATTATAAAAAAACAATAAGTAAATTGCGCGAATATCATAGTGCAGAAAGCCTTTCATATGCATCATATATAAAAGCACGTATGAACCGCGCCGCTATAGATTCCGAAGAGCGGTTATTGACATATAGTGATGTGACAGTAGCGTTGAAAGATGCAACGAAACGAACAAAAGTTGAAACTATAGAATCTAACATTACGTCTCTCATTCAAAAACGCAGAGATAATATGTTGAATATAATTTCAAAAATGGAAATAATTTGGATTGAAAACACAGCACAGGTTCTTGAAAGAGCGAATGGCAAAGATACCGCTGCATATCTTTTGGCAGCTGAACAGGCTCTGTCGAACTTATTTCTCACAAAGGAAGATGTAGCTGAGATTGCAGGAAAGAGTTATGTAATTCAACTTACGTCTGTAGGACATGTGAAATCTGATGTTCAATCCTCAGTGAATGCTGCGGTTGATGATGTTGTGTATACGCACAAAATGATACGCAATGCACGTGTTGTTATGAGTAATATGATACGGGAGCGTGCCAAGGTATTAGGTGAACCGATTCCGTTAGAGATAATAAAATAATATGAAACAAATACTCTTATATATCGTTATTCTGGCAGCAATAATAGGTGTGACAGCGGCAGTAACTCTTAAAGTCAAAAATTCTTCGATTCAGGTTAAAAAGATGGAAACTACAACCACACCCCCTCCGGAGTTTCCTAAAATCATAGTAGAAGAGACGGTTACGAAACCAAATGTATTTCTTGGATCATTAAACAAAAATACAACATCAAAAGGATCTCCAACGCCGGCACAAATTCCCTCAACCGCAGTGGACTTTATGAAAGAGTTGAGCGACACATACAATGATGGAGATGCACCGTTGATAGAATCAGTACAAAAAGATGCAGCGTCCCTATAAAATCCTCAGTACAAAATTTAATCATTGACAGTAATCGTAATTTGTATCCATACTTATTGGTATGCTAGACCACTTACTCGCTGTTATATTATTCGGGTTAGGCCTGAATTCTCCGCTTGATTCTCAAAATATTCTTGGTGCACAGACAAATAAACAATTGGCTATCATGGCTCGAGATGATTCGGATCATAGTGGTTCCGGCGGTGGTCACTCAAATGATTCCACTGAAGGATCAGGATCTTCCGGAAGTAGTGGCGCTACAGGAACTTCATCAGAACAGGCTGAAAATGAAACACATATGACTCCTAGTGCAACTCCATTTATGATAGATGGCATACCTTCTAATGTTTCGGCTGAACGACGTGATATGTATAAAAAAGAAATGGAAAAACGAAAAAAAGAATTGGAAGCAAAAAGAAAAGCACTCGAAACGCAATTTAAACAGAAGCGGGATGCACTGAAGACCTCCTTCACGGAATCAAAAGATGCGTATCGAACACAAAAGAAAGGGTTGGATGATTTACGTTTACACATGGAAGAAGAAAGAACTGCATTTCTGGATTCTATAAAAACCAGTATGGAACAATCAGGCACTGAACGTGAAAAACGAATACAAACACTAAAAGACAAAATAAACAAGTTTAAGGACCAGGTTAAAAAAACAAAAGTGGAAGATATTCAGACAAAAATTACATCGTTTGTTACAAAACGTATTAGCATAATGACCACGAATATTACGAAAATGACCGACCTCGTAGGTTTAAATAAGACGCAGGTTGCAGAACGCGCAAACGGCAAAGACACGACAGCGTTTGATGCTGCTGCAGCAGCTGCATTAACAGCTATAAACGCTGCAAAAGATAAACTTACAGAACTATCCTCTAAACAGTATGTTGTCACTGTTACATCAGAAACAACAGTGAAAAATGATGTAGAAACAGTAAAAAAAGCGATTGAAGAAGATCTGAAAGTAGCAAACGAACTTATGAAAAATGCACGTATTGCTGTGAGTAAGATGATTACTGAACGTGCAAAATTATTAGGTGAACCAGTGCCGGATGCGGTTATAAAATAATACTATGAAAAAAACACCTCTATTTATCACGATTCCAATGGTTGCTGTCATGGTAGTGGTAGGTATAGCTATTGCCATAAAGGTGATGACGCCCACTCCAAAAGTAGAAGTGCTAAAACCGGCAGATTTCCCAAATTCTGTTGGGTCAGAGACTGTGTCCAAACCTTCAACATTCCTCGGAGGATTATTTGGACAAAAGTCTGCTGTGGAAACACCGGCACCCACTCCGAAAACCGCCGCGGAATCATCTACAGAGCTTAAAGGTACTTACGATGATGGTGGGCAAGCAGAACTGGATGCAATCTCCAAAGACGCAGCTTCACTGTAATTTCGGTTGTCATCCCCGCGAAGGCGGGGATCATGATAGACTCACGAACCGTTTGGGTATATCAAGATGTACTTCACTTAACAGTTACACTTTTTGCCAGATTGCGTGGCATATCAGGATCAAATCCGCGTTCTATTGTCAGATAATAGGCGAGTAGTTGTGCGACCATGACATTTGGGATGATCGATGCATCTCCGGCATCCTTAACCGGGATATAGTAATCAAACACATCACTCTTTTTATGAGAGACGCCGATAATATATCCTCCACGAGCCTTCATTTCCATCGCTCCTGCAAGATTTGCTCCATATGTATCGTCATTTGGCAAAAAGGCCAGACATGGTGTTCCAGGTTCTATAAGTGCGATGACACCATGTTTGAGCTCTCCAGCTGCAAAGCCTTCTGCGTGAATATAGGAAATTTCTTTTATCTTCAGTGCAGCTTCCAGAGCTGTCGGATAACTTAAACCCCGACCGATCACATACATATGCTGCGAATCGTGAATTTGATGTGCAAGTTTTTTAATCCGTGCGACACTGGAAGGTGCAAGTACATCTTTGCATATGCGGGCAGCACTGGTCAGAAGTGCCTGACCTTCTTTTACATGCCCCGCCACTGCATGAGCAAGCAGCATGGTATGAGCGATCTTTGCTGTAAACGCCTTCGTGGAAGCTACGCCTTTTTCAACTCCAGCCCCAAGCAGCAGCTGATAATCAGCTTCTCTGTAGAGTGTTGATCCTACAGCATTGACGATAGATACAATTTTTGCGCCATTCTCTTTAGCTTTTCGAACTGCCTCCAACGTATCCATTGTTTCACCTGATTGAGATAGGGCAAATACAACACTTTTTTTCGTCAGATAATTTGCCTCATTATCAAATTCACTTCCGATGCACCAGTTTACACGGTGGTTTGCAATCTTTGCGCATAAATCACTGCTAGCCATACATGCATGAGCTGCAGTGCCGCAGCCGATCATGTAAATTTCATCAGCTTTTTTGATAATCGAGCTGAGTTCGACAGCGCGATCTGCACCATCCGCTGCTATATCTGCCACAATGCCCGGCTGTTCATAGATTTCCTTAAGCATATAGTATGGATACTTTCCTTTTTCAACCTGGGAAATCGACCATGTCAGCATTTGCTTTTTAGGTTGTACTCGTACTCCGGTTCTGGCATTAAATATCATCACGCCTTTGCCGCTGACAATGGCCATCTCGTTATCTTCCAAATAGTGCACCTGACGGGTATGGGGTAATAATGCAGCAGCATCGCTTGCCAGGAAATTTTCACCGTCAGAAAATCCAACGACAAGCGGAGATCCGTTTCTCACGGCAATAAATTGCTTTATTTCCGTATTCATGACAATGAACGCATTGAGTCCATCCATTTCGTTAAAAGCCTTTTGTACCGCTTTGGAAAATAGCATTGTTTTTGCATATTCCTCAATCAGGTGTACCGCCACTTCGGTGTCTGTTTCTGATTTGAATACATGTCCTTTTTTCAGAAGTTTTTCGCGGAGAGCCTGATAATTTTCTACGATGCCGTTATGGATAATGGCTATTTTGCCACTACAGTCCAGATGCGGGTGTGCGTTTATGTCTGTGACACCGCCGTGGGTTGCCCAGCGTGTGTGCCCAAATGCAAAAGAGCTCTCTGCCATATCAGCGACATTGGCATCACCAATTTTTCCGGTTTTTTTCTTTACATTGATAGTCACAGAATCTGTTCCGACCGCATGTTTTTCCGGTACGGCTGCTATGCCCCAACTGTCATATCCTCTATATTCCAGACTCTTAAGGCCATTGAGTACACTTTTTGTCGCATTTGTTTTAGAACCAACGTACGCAAATATTCCACACATATTGTCTCCTTTGGAGAAAATCCAAAAATTAAATTCCAACTATCAAAATAAACATAAAAATCCGAATATCAAATATAATTATTTGTATATTGGAATTTATTTTGAATTTAGAATTTATTGCCTGGTTATTAATCTGTAAGTAAAAAGGGGAGTAACTCAACTTGTTCGCCTTGTTCGTCATCTTACGATAACGGTTTAGCAAAACAATTATGGTAGTGAGCGCTACCAATGGGCACCCGCAGAAAACAAATGAAAAATTAAAAATTTTAAATGTAAAGTAAAACTTTACAATTTACATTTTGAATTTTACACGGCTTCGATTAACCCATTCCTCGTATCCCTCACAATGAAAATTTCATCCCCGAAGCAAACCAAATTATTTTTATTAAATAAAGGCCTGCCCCGCGGAGTTCCGCTAAGCGGAACGAAGTGGGGGCCACACGCTTGAAAACTTTTTTACTCCCTGTAAATGTGCCTTTCAATAATGATTCTACTCTTTTAGATCAGAATTGCAAGAAAACAGTGAAGAGAGCAGCTGTTTTGCCACCATTTCGATCGTTTGTGTAGAATCAATACGTGCGTCAACAAGGTGATTGATTGTATGTTGATATGCGATCATAGCGTCTAAATATTTACTGTGATCCTCATATGCGTCATGTTCCATGCGATAGGCATTCCGTCTCAGCATCGTTTCTTTATCTGCGATCAGTTGAATTATCCTAAATCCTTTTGCCTTAGCTGTCGTGAGATCAGATTCGGAAAAATACTGAGCATTTGTGAAGAATAGTATGCATTTCTTCTGTAGTATGGATCGAATAATCTGTGGGGCAAGCACAGTATTTTTATATATATCATCGTTAGGAAATACACCGTTATTTTTTCGTTTCAACTCTTCGTCCATCTCGGTAATAGTATATACAGTAGATTTTTTTAAGAACGAAATAAGTGTTGTTTTGCCGGAAAGAGAGGTTCCAATTATGATTGCCTTATATGTTGGAATCATACATATACATCAGTATTTAATCACAAACTCTTTTAGGAGTTTCTTTTCTGTTTTTCCTGCCACGGATGCTGTAATCTCAAAATATTGTTCAATGCCTGATTTATCCATTTTTTCCTTCAATAGTTCATCTACCTGGAAAATACCTGCACTGTTATTCATATGAATATCAATCATAACGGGTCTCTCTTTTCCTTCTTTTATCTCTATACTTTCTATCGCGTACGCACTCATGGAATGGATATTTACTTTTCCTGCTTCATAGGGGATGCGAGACCTTCCGGAGCTCATATCCAGCGCGTCTGCTATACGGACAATACCGGCTTCTTTTGTGTATGGTCTGCCACCTCGTCTGTGACTTGTTATGGCATGGAGTGTCTCAGAGATCACAATAGTTCGCTCACGTATTGGCATAAAATCAAGTGTTTCCCGAAGCAACGTATTTGTCAGGATGAGACTGTATGTTTCGTGTTCCACCCGATGAATAGACATGCCTGTATCATGAAGAATGCTTGCAAGTACTATGATTGTTTCCGCATAGTCATTCGACAACTTAAAATCTTTTACCACAGACATCTCGACACCATTCTTAACCAAAATCCGGGCTAAACGGAGTGCAATATTTGCCACGATCTGAAAATGTACAGGGCCATGATCACTCATGCCTAACCGTTCGATTGCGTTGACATTTAAAATATCCCACAATGTTAGTACTTCCTGATTTGCATTAATCCTATCAAGTGTCTGTTCAAGGACCTTGTTACCCTTGAGAGGTACGTGTATTGTTTGAGTTTGTTCTATTGGTTCCATGCATATATTGTACACTATCGACTGAATTCATATCTTAATTCACGATTTACGAATGAACTGGTATATGGTATACCCAAGTGTATGAAAAAGAA
>CAYSEV010000025.1:0-18618 GCA_964430295.1 uncultured Gammaproteobacteria bacterium | reverse complement strand
TATTTAAAATGCGCGTGAAAGACCGCGAATATCCCTATACGTATACCGATTTTGGCGTTGAAATAAACGGAGATGAACTGTTTGCTTCTGTCTTTGAACCGAATCGACAACCTTTTCCATATAACATCACAGCTCTTATTTCCTCATTCACACACCCAAGGTATTTGCAGACTCCTCTTGTGTTTACACAGGAGTTTGATCGGTTTATTGATCAGACCGTATATGATTTTGGCGAAGCACAGGATGAAGTTGCATTTGATCAAAAACAGAAAGATCTGCTGGTGGTTGCAAATGAGGAAAAATATCGAATAGATAGCGATGCCTTTAAATCATTGTTATCTCATCGAATCACTCAACCTGCTACCCCGTTGTATCCAAAACTTGTGAAGGTAAAAAATGAGCACGCGGAAGCGCTGGAGAATATTGCGGAACGTATAAAACAGATGTTTCTAACACCGCTTACTGTGTATGTGGATGCCGGTGGTACTACCCGATCTTTTGTCTTAAGTGAACGGGAGCTTGCTGATATTGCAACCGTTACATGGGAACATACAGGCACTGACCGTTTTGTAGATATACACGGGTCTACTGCCCTACAGATTATTAATGAACATGTAAAGCAGATCAGATTACTGGTTAAAGGAAATATTGTCTCTCCTAAAGTGATAAAAGACTTGGAAGATGCACTTATGGCACGCTTTTTTGGGAGATCTGTGAATGCAATAAAAATATATTACGATTCAGGACCAAATTCAGACGGACGGCTTGCAACAAAATATATCGAAGTGGATATATCACAGCAGAAAATGTATACATTTCAAAACGGAAAACTTCTGAAAGAATACCGTGTATCTACGGGGCTTGATTACCCTACTCCTGTCGGAGAATTTACGATACTTAATAAAACTGGGCTTGGATATTCTGCTATTTATAACGTGTGGATGCCCTGGTGGATGGGATTTAAATATAGTGACGAACTCCATGCGTTTTTCGGCATCCATGAACTTCCGTACGCAATGACAGAAGGCACAAAAGTACGTCGCCCGGCAGGCAATATTGGAACTCCGAGCACAGGAGGATGCGTGGCACTTGGCGTTGGTGACGCACAGGAAGTGTATAGATTTGGTGATATTGGAACAAAAGTGATTATTTATCGCTAGTGTATCAAAATTCGTTTGTGCGCTATGATAGTGTTATGAACAATATACGTCGAACTAAACCATTTCCCATGTTACTTATTGGCTGCCTTACACTTGCATTGCTGGCTGCTGCAGGGATTTTCATTACAAAGCAACGTAAACAATGTAATGAGATACAATGTATACGATTATCTTTACTCAAAAATCCTATGCGCACAGATGTTACGGAAAAGACAGATAAATCATTTCTGGCACTGTATACGTACCCTTCTTATTTAATCCGAGTGGAAAAGCGAAGCGGTCTTTCATCACATGATGCAGAGACATTATCAAAGGTGACAATCATGAGAATGCAGGGCCAATTTGAGACAGCGCGTTCTCCATATCCCGGCATACTATCAGATGCTATAACGTGTGATAAAAAATTTGATATCAATCCTCAAACAATTCAACACGGACCAGAGCAACTGACTTTTTTTACCGGTTTTTTGAATAACCGTACGCAATACGGATCCTGCATTGAATCTGAAATTGCATACACAGGACTCAACGCGATCATCTACTGTGATAGGCAACACAGTTGGTACCGTCTGGAAGCATTGGTTCCTCAGACATCAAACCAGGATATTTCTGCTCTGACAAAAGAGATGCAGAACATTTCCTGTCAATGATTTGTTGTAAAGACAGGCAACCCCTTACCTTGTACAAAATCCGGAATCTTTTGCTTAAGCGCGTTCATGATCGTCGGATATTGATCTACGAGTGGGAACGGCGTATCTCCCAGGAAATTATTTTTCTTTACACCAGGTCCCATGATGATAAATGGTGTCCACATTCCCGGCTCATCCTTAGCATATATAGCTTGCTTATACCCACTCACTAAAGGCTCTGAAAATGTCTCAAGATCAGCCGACATTTCCTCATTCCAACCGTATCCTGCAGCATTTGCTATGACCAGATCTCCTGCACGATCGGGATCCAGATTCAGATATTCTTTTACATCTTCCCATTTTTGAATATCCACTACCGGTGCCATGCCGTTTTCATCTTTCAGGCCTTTCAGCGTTGCTATGACATCACTTCGTAGTGACTCGTACTGAGGACCGCTGGCACGGGTATAGTTACCATCTAATCCATTTGGATTTATATACACATGCGCCATCTTCAGGTAAATTACCTGTGACTTCTTCCAGTCAATAATAGGCTCACCTGTCTTCGGATTAATTGTAAATTTGAGCCATCCTTTCGATGCAAATATATTGTTCAAATTCACATATCTATTGAGAGGTACAGCACCGTGATCAGAACTCAACACAATATATGTATCTTTTCCGGACTGTTTCATTACTTCACCGATCATATCATCCAATCGTTTATACATATTTCCAATATCTTTCCAAACTGCCTCGCGATCTGTATCGGAAATATCTTTATAATGTACACTTTTCGGATCAGCATACGCCATCCACCATCGACTGGTAAGCATCTGATTTGGTGTGTATATATCATGGATGACTACGTCAGGACTGTTAAATTCCGATATAACCGGTATAGCTTTTGTATGCCAATCGAATGACATACCGGCTTCATCCAAAAATATCTGCTTATCCTCAGGATAATATACAAGCTGAGCAGGAAAATTATCTGCAAAATCCACCATGGGACCAGCTTCCTTTTCAAGCGTTTCCGCTATAGTTTCAGGAATAGCGATATATTTATTTAAATTATCATACAGTGCTCGTATTCTAAAAAATCCATCATCACCGATTTTTATAAGTGCAAGGCGAACATGAGAATTCACAGGAGTAACCTTATCCTGAACCTTCCATGTAAGATCTATCGGTAGCCATGATGTCCACTGACCTTGCGTAAGTGTGGAAAAGATGGTCTTTTTATCCAACGAAAATGCTACAGAATTATAATTTTCCTTTTGATCGTCTGTTGTATCAAATACGTAACCATAAATTGTAGATCCCCATCCCTGAAGCGCTATCTCTTTTGCAGGAGAATACGTTTTCGGAGCGCTATCCCAACCAGATGCAACCTGCGCATCCACATAGTTTGTCATCTCCGGACCAAAATAAAACCATCTAGAAGCACGACCTTGCTTAACTCTTTGTGATAAATCTCCCTTCGTCTCGAAGTTCAGACCATAATAGTCCGCGCCCCAACCACCCCACCTGCCATGAACGACCACGCCCTTGGTAATTTCAGGCGGCGTAGATCCCGGAACAGAAAGTATAGAGACTTTCATACCGGCATCTTCAAGCGTTTTCCAAATAGGGGCAACTTTCTTTGCAACAGATCTAAAACCTCCAATAGCAACTGAATCAAGGGGTTTCCCAATCACATGCATTGGGCCATCATTGACACCATTCACAGACGGATATGCACCCGTAAGTAATGTCGCAAAGTTCGTAGGTGTGTGACTTGGGAAATTCGGATATGAATACCCAAATGAACCGTTATCCATCATTTTTTTGATGTTCGGCAGTTTACCCTCCCTGGCCCATTTGTACATGCTAAACAGGTTAGGATCATTACGTACTCCATCCGGTATAAACCAATAGAGTTTGAGTGTTGTTTCTTTGTGTGGAAGACCGAATATCTTCGTCTGAACATATTCGGAACGATATGCAGAAACCAAAAATGCCACTGCGACTAACCCTAGGATTACTTTTTTCATAAAGATATATGAGACTCAATTTTTAATACCATACTGTTTGTTATACGCTTCAAGTATCATGTTTGCAATAGTAAAGTTAGACGTTAGAACATCATTTTTTTCCATAGGATCTTCTTTTATGTTATATAACTCATATGGTACGAGCGTTGTCCCCTGAATTCTCACAAATAATTTCCAATTTTCATTGCGGAGTGTTTTTAGATATTGGGAATAATCTTCTGCAACGATGATTCTTGGCCTAATTTTTTGCTCAAATAATAATGGTGCGACACTCACACCATCTGATATATACTCACCATTTATACCCACCAAATCGAGCAGAGTTGGCATAACATCAACACCCTGAACTGCATCACTAACTACATGTGGTTTCATGCCAGGGACAGATAGAATAAATGGAACCCGTATATTGCCTTCATATAATGTTGTGTGTCCAAATACCCCATGCTCACCAAATTCCTGACCGTGCTCTGCAGTAATAAGAAGTATAGTCTTATCCTTTTCCTTCGAATTTTTATAGGAATTGAGGAAATCTAATAGCTCACCTGAATCCAGTTCCAATAACTCCTGATCATATAACGCGCGTAAGTAATTCATGAGCTTTTTATCCTTTACGTCTATATACGTCTCATAGATATATGCCCAAAACATATTATCTATAATTGAAGGATCAGGTAACGCTTTAGGATCCATAAACAATGATTTTGCCTTTTCGAATGAATTACTTGCCAACATCTGATCAAATAAACGCTTTACAAAAATAGTATTATTTGAAAACCCATCGTGTTCGAGGAGATATGGCAGCTTATTCTTTAAATACTCGTAAAACTTCGGTGTGAAATTTTTGCCATCATCAGTAGGCTCTATTGGAATTTCCGGATAGTTATCTTTCGTAAAGAGTTTATTTGCCGCGCCCACCCGATTAGGCTCATGACACACTGGAATATAATACGTAAAAAACGATTTTACATTTTTTTGACCGTTTCTATCCAACCGATCAAACAGTCGTTTTATCGTGTACTCTCCATCTACTTCCGATACTCCTCTGTTGTACACCAGATCGATTGGCATAACACCACTGTTTTTTTCCTGATACAGGACTGTTTCATATCCATGGTTCTGAAAAATTTCGGGTAATAATGGAATTGATTGGGCAAGTTTATCTCTCCATTCTTCGTTTACCCCGTGATGAGACGGTAACAACCCTGTCATCAGTGTTGTATGACTTGGAAGAGTCCAAGGGGCATTTGCGTACGAGTTCAAAAATAATTGATTCTCTGATGCAAACTTACATAAATTTGGCGTTGTTTCACGATTATATCCATAGCACGGCATATGAACTGCGGAACAAGAATCAAGTGTAAGTACAATAACATTACAGTCTTTACATACAGCCTTGTCGCTGTTTCTTGCAGCATTGCGCCTCATAAATATGAATATGGCAAGGGTAGCTATAACGAAAACAGCTGAAATAAACGCTAATAAAAAATGTATAGGTATTTTTTTTGACATAGGTTTTCGAAAATCTATTTTCCAAGCCAGTATACAAACAGATATGTGTTACTTCAATCAGCGAATTTACATTGTTTATGGATATGGCGTGTCCAATTTATGCAGCAATTTAGCTTCATCTATAATGGTATTTGCTACAGGAAAATTGGATACAAGGATATTAAACGATTCTCCGGGATCGTTTTTTATATTATACAATTCGTACGGGATATATTCTCCATCTTTTAGCCTTACAAAGAGTTTCCAATCACCTTTGCGGAGCGCTTTTGTTATCCCAGCTGCCCATTCCGCTACCAATATTCGGTCTGAAAATTGAGCATTCACAAGAAGTGGAACCAAACTTTGACCATCAAAGCGAATACTATGTCTAATACCAACCACATCCAATAGTGTAGGCATAATATCGACGCTTTGTACGGGTTTCGTAATTGTAAGGGATTGAATCCCCGGAACTGATAATACAAATGGGACCTGGAGATTACCATCATACAATGTTGAATGTCCAAACACTCCATGCTCACCAAACTCTTGTCCATGCTCAGCAGTTATGATAACGATGGTTGAGTCCTTCACTTTTGAAGTGCGTAGCCTGTTTATGAATTGGGATATTTCCGCAGCGTCCAGTTCCAATATCTGCTGATCATACAGAGCGCGGAGATAGTCCATCATTTTTTTGTTTTTTACGTCTATATATCTGTCGTATATGTATGACCAATAAAGCGTATCTAATATAGAATAATGTACTGTATGTGACGTGTTTTTATATATTTGCTCGGCAAGTTCAAATGTTGCTGCATTACGCATTTGCTCAAATAGCTTTCTCAGTTTTGGAGTTTCATTATTGTATTCATTATTGTCCAGTCTTTTCGGCAATATTTCTTTCAGATATGAGAAATATTCCGGTGTAAAATGAACGGCACTTCCTTCTTTTTCAACAGGAATTTCAGGAAATGAATCTTTTGTATATACGTTGTTTTTTGATCCTACTCTATTTGGTTCATGACAAATAGAGTTATAATATGTGAAGAATGACTTTTTCCCCTTAGAGGCATTTAGTTCCAATCTATCCATTAGTGTATCAATTGTGTATTGGCCGTTTATTTCGGTTATTCCGCGATTGTACACAAGATCTGCCGGTAAAATGCCAGCATTTGGGTCTTGGTATAGGATTGTCTCATACCCATTTTGCTGCAACACTTCTGGTAATAACGGAATTTTTTTATCCAGCGCATCCTTCCACTCATCATCAACCTGATGATGGCTTGGCAATAACCCTGTCATGAGTGACACGTGACTTGGAAGCGTCCATGTAGCATTTGAAAATGAATTTGTAAATAACACATGTTCCGATGCGAATTTGCATAAATTGGGCATAGTATTCCTGTTATACCCATAACAGGGAATATTTTTTGCAGAACACGAATCGAGTGTCATAATCACGATGTTACAATCTTTACACTGGACTGCTGTGGGTACAGACATAGAGGAAGAAGTGGCTTGTACCGGAAAGGTGTTTGATCCTTCAGGATGAAATGCCACCCATATGAGTATTGATGTTGTTATGCTTAAAAAAGCAGTAATCGACAGCAGGTACAACTGAAATCTGTTTTCAATAAAACTCATATGTTGCTCAAGCACACTCACGTTTCGTTTTGCAATTATATAAGTGTAAGGGGTATTACGGTGTAATTCAATCATGACAATATACACCTACTTCTCCTCTTGAAGGCAATCGGATGTCACCGCATTACCATACATTTACTCAACTGTAATGAATAGATATAGCTGTGTTTATATGATATTATAAGCCTATCTATATATATCAATATATATCTATATATGCCAAATCTTGAGGGACAGCGCGCGTATCTGATGCTTGATCAACCGAGTGCATTTTTGTCGCATGTACTGCCTGAAATACAAGGTCGGACTCCACGGCTACAGGACTTAGGTGATCCTACCCACACGCATGAAGTACTCCTTCACCTTCAAGAAGACAGATGGGAGCGTGAAACTGAAGTGCCTGCAAAAGATTCAAAGTTTACTGTCATTTTACCTATATATAATGAAGCAAAAGCACTCCCTTCTACCCTATCAGCGCTTATGCTCTCTGATATACCACAATCTGTGGAAGCACAGTTTCTTTTTATAGTGAACGCCACAACAGATGCCAGTGCAACTATAGTGAAACAACATCTTGCCACTATTTCTGATGTAGAAGAAATTCCCATAGATAGCAAAACAGATCCCGATGTAAAAAAAACAGCCTATCGTGCGAAAAAAGGCAATGTCACGTTTACTCTGATTGAAACCCCTACCCGCACAAAAGCAAACGCTCTCAATATCGGGAATGAGATGGCTTTGCAATCTGGACATACCATTGCTATGAATATAGATTCGGACAGATATGTAGAACCTGGAACAATTCCGATATTATTTGCAGGAGCTTATAAATCATTTGTGACTGAGAACTCAAAGCAACATATGCTGGCTGACGGAACTATGATACTAACTAGGAAAAAAGGCATCATTCGCACAGTATTGGGCGATGAAACTATCATTGAGAATGGAAAAGAAAATGCAAGGTTATTTTCATTGTTTGGAGCTGCATATAGTTGGAACACAGACATTCTAAACACAATTGGAGGAACTAAACAGGTTCTTATTGAAGATTTTGCTCTTGCATTAGACTCATATCTGATGGGATTGTCACCTAATCACACTGAAGCCAAAGTATGGGGATATAAGGCAAGCTCACTGTTTGATGTAATTAACGAACGTGTGCGTTTTTATCGTGGATATATGCAATTACGAGACCATTGGAAAGATGTATCGGAAGCATTAGTCGCTATAGAACAAAATGATGAGATTAATTACCCTATCGGTACCCGCATTATTCGCGCGGCCAATCAACTTTGGGAACGGAAGTTTTCTCCCAAACAATTGGTTACTCAAATGGCGAAAATAGTATTCCGTGAGTTATGTATGGGAATTGCCCAGGTGAAGCACTCAAGATATCCGCATAAACAAATCTGGGATCAATTACAATCAACCCGATAGATTAGACTTCCCACTTAGCGTAAAACCAGTGCTTTGCCGTTTCGACCACCAACAGATACGTGATGACCAGCACAGCAAGCAGTGAATAAAACATTGGTGGCGGGGCAACGAAATCAAAATACTTAGCAGCCGGTGATAACGGGATAAGCACGGCAAGAAGCACGACACCATACAGCCCCAACGCAAATTTCGGTGATATCCGGCTTTTCACAAATGGGACTATGGTTGTCCGAATACTGAAGATAATAAGTGTTTGTGTAATGAGCGATTCCAAAAACCATCCTGTCTGAAACAACGCGGGCGTTGCGCGGAAAAAACGAAGCAAGATCACAAATGTAATCACATCAAACAGAGAACTGATCGGACCAAATACCATCATAAAGCGTTTAACACCCATGATATTCCATTTTTTGGGCCGCATTAGTTGTCCTTGATCCACTGAATCACTTGCCAGAAAAAGCTGAGAAAAATCATAGAGCAAATCATTTAACAGAATCTGCGTTGGTAGCATGGGAAGAAACGGTAAAAAGATACTGGCAAGAGCTACACTTACCATGTTTCCGAAGTTACTGCTTGTACCCATTTTGATATATTTCATAACATTTGCGAATGTTTTGCGCCCCTCTATAACACCTTCATAGAGCACATGAAGATCCTTATGAAGCAAAATAAGATCAGAAGACTCTTTAGCGACATCTGTAGCATTATTCACAGATATGCCGATATCACCTGCTCGAAGACTCGGAGCATCATTCACACCGTCTCCCAAATATCCCACAACATGCCTCTGCTTCCGTAGGGCGTCTATCACCCGTTTTTTGCTTTCGGGATTCAATCTTGCAAATATCGTCACGTCAGAAACTGCCCGCATAAGCGAAGCATCATCCAAGCGTTCAACGTCAGAGCCAAGCAATGTACCAAGTATCGGTACCTGAAGCGTGGTGCACACATGAGCAGTCACAAGTTCACTGTCTCCTGTCAAAATTTTTATGGCTATCCCAGCCTGTTCCAGTAGTGCCAATGAAGGTTTTACACTCGCTTTTGGCGGGTCCAAAAAAGCCATAAGGCCCACAAGAGTTAATCCGGATTCTGCTGTTGTATGATATTTTTTTTCACGGGTTATGTCTTTTTTTGCTACGACAATGACTCTGAATCCCTGTTCTTCCAATGTCACAAGCCGCTTTTTCAGTGATGCTCTCACAGAATCCTGCATTCGAAGCTGGCGGTTTCCATCCAGAACCGTCGTACATTGAGTAAGTAACGATTCCGGCGCTCCCTTAGTAATAAGAATTGTTTCTTTGCCTTTTGCCAGAACAACAGACATGCGTTTCCGATAAAAATCAAATGGCAATTCAAACAGTTTTTTATACAAAGATACTCCTTTAACGCTCTTTGCCTTCGCCCGAATGGCAACTTCAATAGGATTGTCCATAGACGACTGGAAGTGACTGGCCAAATACCCATATGCAAGTACTGTTTCTGACTTTTTGCCATGCAGATCTTCATAGAGCATGAGAGTAATAGCGTTTTGTGTAAGAGTACCTGTCTTATCTGTACAGAGTACATCCATACTGCCTAAATTTTCGATTGCCGGTAAATATTTGACGATGACACCTTTTTTAGACATGCGAAGGGCGCCTTTGGATAAGTTAATCGTCACGACGAGAGGTAAAAGCTCTGGTGCAAACCCAACAGCAAGCGCAAGGACAAAGAGGACTGACTCCAGAATCGGGTGTGTAGCAGACGCCATATGTGCTACAAACACAACAGGAGCAAGAAGTACCATAAATTTAATAAGCAGCATTCCATATTTTGTCAGCCCTTTTTCAAAATCTGTTTTTTCTCTACTTCCAACTAAAGATGAAGCAATTTTCCCAAGTTCTGTATGCCCGGCTGTCGCAACCACAAGCATAGTTCCTTCTCCACTGACAACCTGTGTACCCATATAGACACAATTCACCCGATCCGTAACAGATGAATCGCTCGCTGGTATTTCTTCGAACCGTTTATGTTGCGGATAGGATTCGCCTGTTAGGGTTGACTGATCAACCATGAGGTGTTCACTGCTAAGAAGCCGGCCATCCGCAGGGACAATATCTCCTGTTGAAAGAAATACAAGATCCCCCGGGACTATCCGTGAAAATAAGACTTCTTTTTTTTCTGTTCCATGTACAACAGTAGCCGTCAGAGCTACACTTTTTTTTAGTTTTTCTGCTGCCAATTCTGCAGAATGTTCCTGCACAGTATCTAAAATCACACTCAGGATTGTGATGCCGAGAATAATGATAAAATCAGAGACCTGTCCTACCACGGCTGACAATAAACCTGCTATCAAGAGAAGAATAATGAGAGGGTTTTTTAATTTAAAAAGCATTCGCATAAAGAGTGTCTGCGATTCTTTTTTTGCTAATTCATTTGGCCCGAACCGTTTCAGTCTGGCATGTGCTTCCTCCGCAGTTATACCGTTACTTGACGTATGAAGTGATTCCAAAAGAGCATGAATCGGAGATGACCACCACGTACGAGGAATATCCATATAGTCATCGTATGTCGTTTATACGGAGATTGCAATGAAAGAAAGTATTAGAGTTTTCTAGCACGTATGGCTAAAAATAACGGGATTTCAGCGCGGGAGCGATTTTCCATTTTACCTGTTTTCCCTTTTTGGGATTCTTTATCACTCGCCCATTCTTCAAATGCATCAATAACAAATCCATGATGCGTAAGAAGTGATATGTAATATGATATCGGATTATGGAAACTCCATGTAAGTGCAGATTGTTTTTGACCGGGATGCGCTGTGATCGGAATTTTGAGGGGAGAAAGATATCTGTTTATCCGTCTGTACTGCAATTTATTCTGTTCATCTATGCCCCATGATGATTGGCGGGGAATTCGAAATGCGGGGTGGTTGAGCACTAGTACCAATACGCCGTTTTGTTCCAAATGTGCGGCTGTTTGTTCTATAGCAGATTCTGGGAACTCTATATTTTGAAGAGCTAAAATACAGGCAGCATGTGAAAACTGTCGGTTACCAACCGGGAATTGTTTTGTAGCATCGGCTATATGGAAACCGTGTTTTGGATTACGGTCGAGTTTTTTTGCTGAGGAGATAAGGTCAGGCGCAATATCAAACCCCGCGTATTCCACTTGTTTTGGAATAGAACGGGAAAGAATCCCTTGTCCACAGGCTATATCCAGTAATTTGCTACTATCCGTAAGATGTAATAACTTGAGCACACCGGGAATAACCACATGTTGGTGATAATATTGTCCTTTGTCACCCACTAGTTTGTCATACCATTTTGAGACTGGTTGCCAGGATGATTGTACGTTTTGCATGCTTTTCATTGAATGTTTAAGACTTATAGTATATAATCTGCTTGATTTCTTCATTATACAGTATGACAGGCATTGAGACTATCGAAGCAGCACGAACACCATCTTCAGGGGCCCATCCTGATATATCACCTTTTCCCGATACACAATGGAACTATATTACAAATAACCCCGATGAACCACTTCCAGAGTATATGAGGGCAACTCTTGCAAGTGCAACTTACGCTATGATGCTCGAACAGGGTCTACAAGGCGTACGACCTGTGTTTGGAAGAGAAGCAGTCATACAAGAACAGGCATATGTTGTATTACATACATCTTGCCAAGAAGCTCTTTCAAATGCCCACACATATACAGAATTTAAACATATACTGAATCAGTATAAAGAAGATCTCGCCGCAATATAATACGCGTCGTGATATATAGTCTTCTCTCTTGACGTATGAACTGATTCTCCGTACGCTTAGTATCACTATGATCAACGAAGTTATTTTTGACTGCGAAACAAAAAAACTGTTTAATGAGATCGGATCAAATGATCCTGCTGATCTAGGAGTATCCGTTGTATCCCTCTACGCTCGGACAGTGGATGATGATCAGCGTGAAATAAGCGGCACTATGTATAGTTTCTGGGAGCCTGATTTTCCTTCAATGTGGCCGTTTTTTCTGCAGGCAAAACGCATTATCGGGTTTAACAGTATAAAGTTTGATGTTGCAGCTCTTCGACCCTATGCCCCGCCAAATTTTGCCAAGCTTCCGCATTTTGACATTATGGATCATGTGAAAAGTGCCCTGGATCATTATTTGAGCCTCAATACCCTTGCAACGAGTTCTCTTGGTGCTCAAAAAGTGGATGTGGGGACAAATGCTGTACTCTACTGGAAAAGCCAGGATCCTGAACAGCTTGCTAAACTCAAGTATTACTGTGAAGCTGATGTGGCTATTACCAGGGATTTATACGATTTTGGAGTGCGTGAAAAAAAATTGAAGTATATAGATAAATTTAACACTCCGCGCGAATTTGCCGTTGATTTTTCCTACCCAAAGGCAGTTGTGGATGCCAGTAAGCAGATTGGGTTGTTTTAATTTAGAGATTACTATTAGTTCTATATAGTTATCTTATAACTCTGATTGCCTCAAGCATCTTTTCCCATTTGATTCTAGGGAAGATACTGTATCAGAAAGTATGTTTATACGAAGATTACACTGAAGATACCTACTTTTAGCCACATTTCATATTGTATAAATAAATGTTGTATATTTAATAGCAACACAATTTGCATTTACGCTAATACGGTGTTATAATAATTGCTATAAGCTTAGATAAGGACTTCCTTATCTTTTTTTGTATATGACGATTGAAGAGTTACATCAAGTCTTTAATAGCACGGATGCAGCAGCCGAACCATGGGCACCAATATTTACCCCTCGTGGTATGGAAGTGGGTATTGATGCTATCGATGATACATATCGCATATCCGTGACTGTTGATGGTTTTACCAGATGGGTAACCACGCCGAACACAACTCAAATTCGTATAACAACCGTCGAAGAACTTTCAGGAACACCCGAACATGATATTACGAAAACCACCTCTCCACTCCTACTGATTTTGGAGGGCGCATCAAATGAGATTGATGTTATTGATCTTTCTCAACCACTACCCTCCGGAGTACCTACTGCAGAGTTTCTTATTCCCAAGGAACAAAAAAATAAAGAAATCACTCCTGAATTCGTGGAGCATGTAGAAAGTCATGTTGCAGAACAGGTACGTGATGTAAAAGGTTTTCAGCTTGTAACGCTTCCGGAAGATGTATCGTTTCCAAATGAAAACAGAACCATAGATAATGGATATTTAGTCTCAACAGACTCTCAAGGAAATCTGGAATGGCATTATCCAAAAGCAATTAAACTAAAGAAAAAATCGTTGAAACAATACCTGAGTGAAACTGAAACCAGTATTGCACTCGAAAAAGCTCGTGAAGCTATAGCTAATACAGGTATATTGGTTGCGCATGAAGTTGAAGCTGAGGTTGATGCAGTGGAGGTGGCTGTACAAAGCTCCAATGTAAATCTTTCAAATTTTATGCGTGCACGGCTTGATGAAAGACGTTCAACACGAGCTGAGGAAAAGCCAGAATGGACAGCAAATTACCTAGAAAATCTTCGTCAACGAATACTCATAGAGATAGGTTTAACACGCATGGGAAATCCATCACTAGATCAAATTGCTCAGAAATTTTTAGAAAAAACTCGTATAGAGATCGAACAAATGCCTGCTGATTCACTGCGTGAATATTTATCTTCGCGTCTTCACTCCGATAAAAAATATTTTAGTCAAATACTTCAGGCAGACGTACCAGCCCAGAGAGAGGCAGTGGCATGGGAAATGGCCCGAGAGAATGCGGTAGCATTTTTGATATCCGAAGTTGAACCAAATGCATCTCAGGAAGAAATCACATTTGCGTATCAAAAAGGAATAGATGCTCCGAAAAAAAATCAGGTAGAGATACCAACTCCTAATACAAATATTATTGTCGTAAATACTCAGGGCGACAGACTTCCCGTAGAAACATTCTTTAAAATTAGAGGACAATCTCCTTTTACTATCCAGGAACTCTGCTCCCTTCCGATAAGACCTGTCGTTTTACCGACTGGAAAGCCTGAACAAGGATCCAGGGGTTTAGCTACATTTTTATTTGACAGAATCCTCCATTCCCCTCAAGTTTGTGAAACAAGTGGATTATTAGTGCAGATGAGTGAAAAGAAGCGTGCAGACTATATTGCAAGGCTTGAAAGGACAATTGAAAAAGGATTACCGATTATCGCTACAGAATATGTGCCTCTTATCGCCGTAGGAAACCCCGTAAAGAGAAATACTCAAAGCCCGGCGCTCGCTGAAATAGACATGATGCGACGACGTGTTGAAATTATAAAAGCTGTAGAACTATACTACGGCCCAGGAATGAAATGGATGTATGGAAACGAAACACCTGCATTCCAAGGTCCACAGTTTTTGCTCCCCAAAGAGTATGTCTCAAGTTTTCATGCGCAAATCGAAGAAATGTTGAAATGGATAGATCCTGAAGGTAAACGAGTACAATTTTTCGATCAGTCCCAATTATATTGGGGCACTCCAGAACGAAATGCAGAATGGGAAATATATAGAGATGCTAGAACAGCTGCAGTGAAGGAAGCATATAACAACCCAAATCACCCGGATCATGATGATATCGTTGCGTATATAAATACGTTTATCGGTCCTATGGCAACCTGTGTAAATCCTTGGAAGATGTTTGAAGCAGCGCAGGGACTCTCTATGGAAGATATATTGCAGGTATACGCAAAACTACGAGAAATTACAGGCACACAATTTACCGGTGCAGATGCGGAAGTCGGGGCATTACGTGGAAATTTATCTATGTCACCTGCTCAATCAGCCCTTTTAGAGCAGATGTTTAACTGGGGCAAAGAAACAACGTTTATATATAGAACTGCGATGGATGCACGTGAAGAGCTTTCATCATTTAAGGCATTTATCCCACCTGATGCTATTGCTCACACAATTATTTCAAAACCTGATAAATTAGTATTATTTCCAAACAGCGGTATGGGTGCGTATTTCCCTGCACATGGTGAACCGGTATTACAGCCTTCAACTAAGCCTGGAGAAAGAACTACTGTCACGGTTAATCCATGGTGGATGATCGCATCACAACCTAATAGATATGTTCCATATTATGTCGATGGACGAGCAGAACCATTGTATTTCCAGCGAACGTATTAACCTCTTACATACAAGATCGTTGGATCTATAATTTCCACATTCTAATATACTCATGACGGAGGGGGTTCGGGTTTATCTGGGTTGACGGGACTACCATCTTGTGGACCGATTGGAGGTGCTGGACTTGGGCCAACGGAATCATCAGTTTGAACTATTTCCCCACCAAGATCCAATGCTGTTTGTACCATTGTTCCATGCTGTGGATCGTCAGGGTCTGTTTCTTTGCCCATATAATTGAAGAATAGTATTGGGTGGGTGATCATGGAGTCGGACCATGCGCCTCTTTCTTATCAGGAAAGCGTTCTACCGCTGAACTAATCACCCTTTTTATTTAGTTGTTAATACAAGCCAAACAGGCTGACTCACCGCTGATCCCGTGCTGTACGGGACAAGTGACTAATCACCCGTATAGCAAAATATTATACCGTAGAATACCTATCCTGACTATACCCATTCACTAGTCTAAACACCAGTTGCATGTTGTATTACGGTTGTTCGCCTGGAGCCTCTTCAGATTCAAATGCAAAACATTTAGAAATAATTTCCTGCTCCAGTGCCAATGCGGATGCAATCCTGTATCTGGTACCATACAATTTACTCAAATTCGCCCGCTCGCTCGGGTCTATGCGTGGCTTAACAAACTCCTCTACCCACGTACCTTCATACATTGGTTGACCGTGTCGGGAATCTTTCATGTCCAGCAGTGCTTCACCCGTAACCGGATGCACAAGCCGTGGGATTTGAAACATAGGGGGTATGTTCTCTATTTTTGATGTATTTGGCTGCCAAATATGTTTACGTGCTTCCTGAACTGCTACTTCGCATTCTTTACGATGACTTTCATCTGCCTCATGTAAATTCCTTAATGCCTGCATAAACACCTGCAGTTTTGCAGGGTCATTACGACGTATGCGACGACCTATTTGAACAGGGCGGAATTCAGTATGACGACGTTTTGTTTGCTCTATGATTTCTGAAATAAGTTCGTCCGATGTATTTGGCATATGGATATCTGCCTGAGGATTCGTGTATATAACGCGAGTATGTGGAAGAGTTGCTGTTCTGCGTTTCCGTTTCTTTTTTTCATCTGTGTGTTCAACCTTCACCTCGCCAGCTTTGTGAAGTAATCGTCGTTCTCTGATTACTTCATCGCGATATTTCACGCTATCACGAAGTGATGCAAGGCCGATAAACCGTAATACTTCCAGCAATCCTTCATCCATACGCCCTTCATCAAAAAACCATTCTACATTTCCCTCGCTGTCTGTTTTACCCGTTACACCGAGTTTTCCATCATTAAGTTTAAAATGTATACCAATAGGCTGTTGATTATCTTCACCAACGACAAGCGTTAATGAATTGATCCCAATAATCGATGCAAGTGAACCTTTGGAGAACTCCAAAGGATGTGGCGTGGCACTTGCAGGCCAAAATTCTGCATGGGCGATATCTTCCCATATAGAGTCAGATGTCTCGTGCAGTTGTTCTCTGCCACCTGACTGCAACCATTCCATAAAATTCCCGCCAATATTTTGTTCAAAAAAAGCGCTGACTGAATCAGCATGTGATGTATCATAATCAGGATCAAGCTGTGAACGAAACGCTCCAAGCATACTGTCAAACAGATATCGCTTTTTTCCTAAATTGGTATACAGTCTGGCCGCCAGTTCCGATTCAATACTTTCCCATCTGGTAATAAAAAATGCATTCAGGATCCGTGACGGTATTGTCATAGCCACATCACGTCCCTGCGCGCGCAGTATCTCTTCAAACAGCAAGATATTGGAGTGTTCCAGGAGTTCATTTTCACGTACATCCGGATATATATATCTGATTGTTTGTGTTGGACGTATACAGAGTTGGTGAAGCGAATACCCACCGAAAAATTTAGCTAATTCAGGGCGTAAATTTGATATGAATTGCGAAAATAACGCATCAAATGCACCGTCATGCGCCACAAGATCCGCAAATTCTTCCGGAAAATCGTCAGGCTTTTCATCGGTCTGGTTAAAAATTGGGAGAAATAGTTTATCTGCAATCCAGGATTGAAAAATAAATCGCTTGCGAGTAAATTCTGTTTGTGCGGTGCCGGGGCGTATATCGTATACTTCCAGTGCTGGGATAACAAAAATCGTTGCCAGCTTCCCCCAAAAGACATCACCCTTTGGAGTAGAACCGAGGTATGTAAGAATTTTTTTCCCTAATGTATCTACATCTTCAGTCGTTGTATCCATAATCTCTCGTAATGACACACCTCCCCATTGTTTTGTAGTGATATCCGGCATGCCCGATGTTTTTTCCGGTACAGACTGTGCAAACAATGTAAATAGCTCATCCCGAGCTGCAGCGGCAACTTCAGGCTCTGACGAGCTTAACTTGATGAGGTCACTGAAAACAGTCCAATATCGCTTTGAGGCCAGATCGCGAAGCGGATATTTTTGGGGCCGTTGATCCAACGCCACCTCCAATCGCGACATGTCGATCGGGGCATGATTGGGGGTAACCACCGGAATAATTTTGTTGTGGATATCTGAAGAATCCAAACTGAGCGAAACATGTAGCGTGCGAACCATTTCTGACAGCATAGTCACCGCAGGTCTGGGTATTCCAAAATCAGGTTTTCTTTGAGTAGCTATTCTAGTTTCATACTGTTGTATTTTCCGGATTAACCCTCCTACCTCCTGCCCTTGTGAACTGGATGATCTGATTTCCGTCGTCTCGGGAATAATAAATTTATGGGTAACACCATTTACTGCAAGATAGTCATTTAGTTTTTCTAAAAGTTGTTTTCCACGTTGAGAGCGTTCACTGTTTCGAAACAGTGATTCATAGCCAATTTCTACCACCTGAAGCATAGACTTCCAGTCTGTGTGATCATGTGCACCATACTCCAACAGTCGTTGGATCGATTGCTCGACAGAAGCACCACGTGCACTTTCAAAATCGTGACGCAGTGAATCAAGACGCGGACCATGCTCAACAGTTGCCATGGCAGCAATTATACGGGAGTACAGGGGTAAAATTCAAATTTTATGGGATATGAGGCGCGTGCCGGAATTGAACCGGCGCATGGGAGTTTTGCAGACTCCTGCGTT
>CAYSEV010000024.1:0-18867 GCA_964430295.1 uncultured Gammaproteobacteria bacterium | reverse complement strand
GATACCCCTGCAGTATCCTGGTTTACGATATTGAATGTTGTTGGTGTAGCAACATTGGCAAGTGTGATTGTGATGTCACGGCCGTTTGTCGTGGTAATAGCGGCAGATGCACCGGAATCATAGGCTGATTGTAAATTGGCAGCTGCTCCGGTTGCGCCTGTTGGACCAAATGCTCCTGTTGAACCAGTCGGACCGGTCATACCAGTGGCACCGGTCATACCGGTAGGGCCAAATGCACCGGTCGCTCCTGTTGAACCAGTCGGACCTGTTACAGCAGCTCCCTGATTTCCTGTTGCGCCTGTTCCACCGGTTGGACCGGCTGCACCGGTCGCACCTGTCATTCCTGTTGGACCGGTTACGCCCGTGCTGCCCGTGTTACCTGTAGGACCATTCCCTCCTGTAGCTCCGGTACTTCCTGTTGGACCTGTTACTCCTGTGGCACCTGTTGCGCCTGTTCTTCCTGTTGGACCATTTGCACCGGTCGCACCCGTTGAACCCGTGTTTCCTGTTGGACCGGCTGCTCCGGTCGCACCTGTCATTCCTGTTGGGCCTGTTACTCCTGTGGCACCTGTTGAGCCTGTAGAACCAGTTCGTCCTGTTGGGCCAGTTATACCAGTTGCTCCTGTACTTCCAGTTGGACCATTATCACCCGTTGCACCGGTACTTCCTGTTGCTCCCGTTACTCCGATTGCTCCGGTAGAGCCTGTAGAACCTGTGGAGCCCGTTGGTCCGGTTATTCCTTGAATACCAGTACTACCCGTTGATCCTGTCGGGCCTGTCACTCCGACTGACCCTGTGGCTCCAGAACTGCCTGTTGGACCTGTCTGTCCAATGGATCCTGAAGCGCCTGTAGATCCTGTTGGTCCTGTTGTTCCAATCGCACCTGTGCTACCAGTTGATCCCGTCGGACCTGTCACTCCGATTGACCCTGTGGCTCCAGAACTGCCTGTTGGACCTGTCTGTCCAATGGATCCTGAAGCGCCTGTAGAGCCTGTTGGCCCCGTTACTCCGATCGCACCTGTTGAACCCGTAGAACCTGTGGAGCCCGTTGGTCCAGTAACACCTGTAGCACCTGTTCTACCTGTTGGACCTGCTGATCCTGTACCTCCAGTCATACCTGTTGGTCCTGTTAATCCGATATCTCCAGTTGATCCTGTAGCCCCTGTAGGTCCCGTTTGTCCAACTACTCCTGTGCTTCCGGTTGAGCCAGTTGGCCCCGTTACTCCGATCGCACCTGTTGAACCGGTCATTCCTGTAGGTCCGGTTAATCCTATTGCACCTGTGGAACCTGTTGAACCGGTGGAGCCTGTCGGACCTGTTGTTCCCTGAGCTCCTGTCGCACCTGATGAACCTGTGGACCCCGTAGGACCTGTAATTCCTACTGCACCAGTACCACCCGTTGCTCCTGTCGGTCCTGTCACTCCAACTGAACCTGAAGCTCCGGTTGATCCTGTCGGACCAGTTGTACCAATTGCTCCAGTTGCTCCTGTCATACCCGTTGGTCCTGTCGTTCCAATTGCACCTGTCGACCCAGATGCACCTGTTGGGCCAGTCTGTCCGATGGCTCCCGTAGCTCCTGTGGAGCCGGTTGGACCAGTTATTCCAACGCTTCCTGTAGAACCCGTTGCTCCCGTCGGGCCAACTTGGCCAGACGCACCGGTTGAACCTGTTGGCCCTGTGACTCCAGTAGAGCCTGTAGATCCGGTCGGACCTTGAACACCTGTTGCACCTGTTGCTCCGGTTGGACCATTTCCTCCGGTTTGAGATGCAGACCAACTTGACCCATTGCAAAAATAGAATGAATTATCAACACCATCGTAGTATATTTGTCCTGCTCTCTCAGGCGTACACGCACCTGCTGTACCGGGTAAATTTGGAGCCAGTGAAAGTACGCCGGAGATTGTTGCATTCCCTAGCACATCAAGCATTTCAGATGGATTTGTTTTTCCGATACCAACCTTCCCGGATCCATTTGGAACGATAGAAAAATTTTCATTGGTCCCTGTTGTTATGTCTGTCGCGCTACCTGAAAAAACCAGTCCTGTTGAACCGATTGTTTTGTTCGTCAAAGACTCTACTCCATCGAGTGTCGCAAGTGTACCTGTCGTTGGTAATGTAACATTTGTGCTGCCCGTTGTGGTCAATTCCAGAGGAAATGCACCGCTTGTAGTAAAACTGTCTGCAAAAGAGATAGTTTTGCCATTTTGGATTGTCAGAGTCCCTGTTGTGTCTGTTACTGTTAACCCTCCAACTGTCCTCGCATTAAACGCATATGGAACCGCGGAAAATTGAATACGGGGATCCATTTCAGACGATTCAGTATGAAACTGAACTGAAAGGAAAATATTATCCGTGTTAAAGTCTATACTTCCTGGAAGCGATGTTAAACTGCCCAATGAGACGCGAAAAATGCCGTTCGTCACTTGAACTTTGTTTCCCCCATCATGATCCTCAGTCCAAATAGGAGAGCCCCCTGAACCTGATGTGTATATGCGAAATTGGAATCGGTACAATCCATCTGCCACATTCGTTCCGTCACTGTTTACGACTTTACCCTGGAAGTTAATTTGTTTATTTATTCCGGTTGCAGCACGAACTAAGGTAACATTTGCCACGAGAAACACTGGAATGATAATAGCAAGAAGAATACTAATACTACGCGGCAGTCGTATATGCATATACTATATTAATTAACGAGCATAACGTAGCCACGGTCAAACATTCGCAGTATTTACATATTCTTGTATACTATTGCATATTATTGTATACTCTATTAATCGATATATATAAGAGGATTTTTAAACTTTTGTTCCAAATTTAAGGGATACACGAATGAAACATTCTCGACTATTATAGATACACTATATGGAAGATTTATTAACCGTTAAACAAGTAGCATTTGTATTAAAAGTTCATCCACTAACCATACGCAGATACATAAAAGAAAAGAAATTAACGGCTGTGAAGGTGGCAGGAGCTGTCCGAATAAAAGAAGAAGATTTAAACGGTTTCCAAAAAGTATATAGCGCCGAGACAAAGCGTCAGGCACATGCTCAAAAGGAAGAGACGTATGCATTTTCACTCAGTGATCCGTTTTGGAAGCTGGAGGGTGTAGGCATGAGTATCAGTATACCTACGCGATAATGTATGGGAAGCAAGAAAGTATATATAACACAATCCGCCATATATGCATTTATAGACCGTTCTGACAATAAACATCAGATGGCGGACGCATATTTTCGATTTTTTGCGCAGGAAGGGTATCACCTCTATACCTCCCCTACCACGATTATGACAACCTACGAAAGAATCGCTACCCATATGAGTCATTCTATAGCTCGTGAGTTCCTACAGACTATATTTACAAGCTCAATTGATATTATGTACCTAGATGAACCACTTATGAAAGCTGCAGCAAAGCTGGTTATCACGACAACCAGTGCACAACTCACGCTTGAACAGGCAATCATAAACATCGTATGTGATAAATCTCAAACGCCTACAATTTGTACTTTTGACTATTTTCCATTCCTTTTTGGCACTCGAGCATTCACTCTTCCCTACTAAATTCTCCGTCAAACACATTTTCAACACTAGTAAATAGTAATTATTTTTGATGCCTTGCATGTCGCAAATGTATATGATACGTTTTGTAGCGATGAGCAATCAAGGGAAATTTTTCATACAAACGCTTTTATCATTGAGTATATTTTTCTACGTACATTCATATGTTTTTGCAGGACCCGCCAGTTCTAATTACGAATTGACTCAATATGACTTTGGTTCCGGTGGGACTGACACCAGTACCTCAGATAATTTTTCGTTGTTTGGACACGTGGGTGGTCTGGAATTTGGGAAACCGGCATCTTCAAATTTTTCAGCAAACGGTGGTTTGGTGGAAACTCTTCAGGCAAATGTACCACCGGCACCAACATTTATAAACCCTGCGACCAATTACGATAGATTAAAATTTATAATCAATAATGGAGATGGGCCTTCCGACGCACAATTTGCAATTGCTATATCAAATGATGATTTCACAACAACAAATTATGTTCAAAATGACAACACGGTAGGATCTGTTCTGGGAGCGGAAGACTGGCAAACGTATACCAATTGGGGCGGAGCTTCCGGAGAATTTATCAGAGGCCTCCAACAAGACACAACATATAAAATAAAGGTAAAAGCCAAATGGGGCAACTATACTGAATCACAATTTGGCCCAATTGCAAGCGCTACGACATCAGTACCATCACTCACATTTGGAATATCTTCAGAGACTCTTACATTTGATACGCTTGATTCTTCAAACTCCTATACAGATAGTAGTAAAGCGACAACACTCACAACCTCAACAAACGCCTATAACGGATACACAATTTATGGACGGGAAACTGCACCACTAACTTTTGCATCACATACGATTTCAGATTATTCAGGAACAAACGGAACCCCAACGATATGGAGTGGAACTGGTTTTGGATATACGACCAACGATTCATCTCTAACAGGTGGGACACCCGATAGATTTACTAATGGCGGCCCTAAGTATGCCGGATTTACTACGTCTATCCCCGGTGATCCTGTTGCAGATCATACATCTGTAGTTGAAGAGAACCCTGTTATAAATGAACAGTTTACAGTCTCTTATCGTGTCACTGGAGATAATACAACTCCAGCTGGGGCATATACGAATACTGTAGTGTACGTGGTTGTACCTGTGTATTGAATATGTCAAAATATATAAAAATAATATTTAATATACTCATTGTATTAGCTTGTTATGGGTATGTCGGAAGGCATAATGTATTAGCAGCGGATAGCTCATTTGTGAATTCAACAATTCGAGTATCCCCTATCTTATTGCGGATACAACTGGAACCTGGTTCAAAACGAATATATCCTATTACTGTCGATAATTTATCCAATGCTCCGATGCCTATTCATGCTGTCGTTGAGGGATTTGACCCATCTGATGAAGTGAATGGATATACCCCTAATCCCCCATCCGAGATTTCTCCGCTTGCAAGATGGATGAGTATAGATGAACCGGATGCAATAATACCGTCAAGAGATTCTCATGAATTTCTTGTAAAGGTAAATGTTCCGGGAACTGTGGCTTTGGGTGGTTATTATGCGATAATTTACTTTACACCACTATATCCGAACGGGACAATTGGATCGAAAATTGGTGTTGTATCACTTGCAAATATTGGCGTTCAAGACTCACTAACAAATAAAGCTCATATAACGGATTTTCATTTTGAGAAATTGTTCTATGAACACGGACCGATTACGAGCACTGTTCGTATTACAAACGATTCACTGCACTTTTTTTCTACAAAACCAACACTTACAATAGCACCCATACTAGGAAAGCCTGATACAGTGGAACTAGATGAAAAAACAATACTACCTGGAAAAGCAAGAACATGGAAGAGCGTATTTACAATCCAAAATAGCAAATGGGGCATATATAGAGCTACACTTCGAGCAAGACTTGAACATGGTGAAGAAATTTCAAAAACCATTCCGTTAGTGTTGTTACCATATACGTTGATAGGGAGCATTCTAGGCGGTGTCATCATACTATTGCTTTTAAATTCCAGAAAGAAAAACTTCAGACGGGCACTACATGCATTCATGTCTGAGAATGCTAATTCTAAGCCAACTATATCGAATTTGGAGCCTACAATAGACATACAAACGGACGGTATGCATGACTCTTCAAGAATTCATCCTAGTCTAATCTTGAAGACACTAGCATCCAATGGCGGATCGGTAAGCAAAACGGCGCAAATTCTAGGCATACACAGGGCAACCGTACACAGATGGAAATCTAAATCCAAGCAGATAGGAGCGAACACAGAGCAGCTCGCCAGAAAATCTACCAGACCAATACATGTACGCACTACGACAGTGCCTAAGGATAGTATTAAACGTATAGTGGCACTACATGCCAATTCAAATATGACGTCGAGTCAAATCAGACAGAAACTTCATCTAACAGTTTCAGAGAGGACTATATTGAGAATTATTAAAAAATATTCGGATTCTTCTCTAGAGTAGGTAGAGATGTTGCAGAAGATACTGTCTAAATATTCTCGGAAAAGTCAAAAATAATGTAAGACGTCTCGGGATTTAACATACATGTTATTTTTTATTAACACATATCAGATGAAAATGAACAGTGCTCACATACGTGGTCAAAATTAGTATTGTTGTAGTTTTGGAGATAACCATTTATTCCCGCAAGGACAAAAGAACCCATGAGAATAATCAGGAATATTACTTTTCAACAATGAGGGTGAATGAAGACCCTGGTACAAGCGTATTTGAGATACTATACGTGCCGACACGTGTTGAAGTAAACTGAAATTGTTCACCTTCAGCATATCCACGCGTTGTATTGACCTCAGGCAAGTCTGAAACAAGCCACATGAGAGCATGTTTACTGGTATTCTTAATAGAAATATAGTTTCCTATATGAACTCGAGCCTTTCGAGGTTCAAAAATGGTTCCGTCAAAGGTAATGCGTGTAGTAAAGGAATCATTAGAAGTGTCTCCAAGGACGCTTGAACCAGCGGAATACTTGGGTAATAAATGTGCACTCTTAAGCAAATTTATGCTTGTATCATAAGCAAAATCATGAAATCCATATCCAATAATGATCCCAAGAAGAAGCAGGAATATCCGTTGCCTTGATTTCATGAGGATTAATATGTCGGTGTAGCGACTAGGATCACAGTACCAGTGTATGCACCTGCCGGCTGCAAACCATTCACTTCAGCCTGCCATCCGACTCGTGTAACTTCAGATGAACCTATACCTGTGGCACTATATGCCACTTCAAGAGGGCTTGTCGACGTACCGGCCCACTTATTGCCACCTGAACTGGTAAATCGTGTTGCAGTTCCCGTCCCAAGGCTTGAGTCGTTGGTTGTATATCCGAAAAATCCGGTATTTACGTTTGCACTTGAACCTGCAGGAGATGACCAGGTAGATGGCGATGCATTTGTGCCACTAAACGCATCTATATTATTCGAGCCGTCCACAAGAGGAGGATCAGCCGCGGCCTTTACTGTAACTGTGTACCCATTCGTAGCGTTCGTTGTTACAGTAACGTCATGCGCTGCAATCTTAGGCACACCGCTTGATAATGTACCAAATGGGATAGTGTTTGCAGTGGATGATGTGATGTCTATAGTCGCACCGTTAACGCTCCCTGTGTTTACGGCAGCTACTGAAAATGTAAATGTGGAAGCTACAGATGCTGTAACTGCAATTGATGTCGTTGTTAAAATAGCAAAAGCGACTGATGCGCTGTCTATAACTGTTGAACCTGTATCAGAGTATGTTGTAATTCTGGCAAAAAATGTTGAATCGGTTGTAGAGGGGTTTGTGATGCCTGAATACGATACGGTAACAGCCTGAGTGGATTGTGCCGCGGGTGTTGTAACAACTGTTGATAGTGTCCCGTTACCGGTAAATGTATCTGTCCTGCCGGTACCCGCTATATTGTCACTATCACGGGTCGCGCCTGTGGTTGTCATGCCTGTCGGCGTTGAACATGCTCCTGAGGCAGTCGTACAAAACACAACATCAAACTGTTTAATTGACGTAGTCACTGATGTTGTATACGCAAAATCAAATGTCGTTGCAGCATGACTTGCACGAGAATCAGAAATTGTCACTTTAGCGGATGTAAGTGTTCCGGCCTGAACTTTCGTAGAGAGCTGTGCAAATAATGGGACGCTGATTATAAGGACGATAAGTGATAAAATCGACGTAATACGTTTCGTATAGCGAATCTTTTTTAACGTTGATTTGGCAGTATATTTCATATCATCCAACTAATGCTTTCAATGCTTTCATAAGGCGCCTTCTCATACTGTACAGTATTGCGAATATAATGCCAATAACCACTACAATTCGTAGTGGAAATGCGAAAAACTTCGTTGTAATTGTAAGGGATTCATTTTTACTTCCATATGTCAGCACGGCCTGTGCTGTATATGGCCCAAAGAGCCATTGTTTATCCAACGAAACTGTTTGTGATCGTGAGGCACCAGGAAATACATTTTCTCCTTTAAATACGACATCCGCAGCGGTCTTGCCAAACATATTGCGCACATTAATGAGCCCATTAGGGCGCACATGAACATTTCCCTTATTTGTAAACGTAACAGTCATTGGCACAGGCCCAAACTCTACAAATGAAGGCATAGCAAGTGTGTCTGCCGTTAAAACTTCAGATACGGGACCGGAAATCTTGAGTAAAAATAATGATGCCACTTCCTGAGAAACGGCAGCTGTACCAGCGCCGGCCTGACCACCCCCTACTGAAAAAACAAATGAACCATATCTCCCACCAGCCATACCTGATGGGACACTGGCGGTTGCAGTTATTTCCTTTGTTTCCCCGGATTTTAATGAAAACGTTGGCTGATCTATGGTTGTCCATGAAGAAATTGCATATGGTCCTTTTTCAATAAGAGCCACCTGTCCCCCTTCACCAGATGCTGTGAAGTCTTCTATTCTGGTAGTAACGGAAATTGTATTAGCACTACGATTTCGAACTTTTGCTCTTATTTTTACAGATTTTCCTGGATCAATACTCACCTCTTGGCTGGGAGGAGAAATCTCGAGAGTTTGCGAATTAGATGCATTTTGTGCAATACCTGACCGCACAACCACAAACGCGCCTGCAATAACCACAAAAAAAAGAACTAGGATCGTGCGATATCTGTATATATATTGCTTCATATTAATAGGTCGGTGTAGCAACTAATATTACCGTACCAGAATATGCACCTGCAGGCTGCAAACCATTTACTTCAGCCTGCCATCCGACACGGGTCACTTCTGCAGAACTTACACCTGTTGCACTATACGCAACCTCCAAAGGAGATGTTGTTGTACCGGCCCATTTATTACCGCCAGAGCTGGTAAATCGTGTAGCTGTCCCAGTACCCAATGAAGCATCATTTGTTGTATAGCCAAAAAATCCTGTATTCGTATTTGCTGTTGAACCTGCAGGAGATGACCATGTAGTCGGAGACGCATTAGTACCGGTAAATTCATCAATATTGTTGGAACCATCTACTAAAGGTGGAGATGCACCCGCTTTTACAGTTATCGTATATCCATTTTTCGAATTGGAAACGACAGACAAATCATGCGCAGCAATCTTTGGGACACCATTTGAAAGCGTACCAAACGGAATTGTGTTTGCCGTTGTACTCGTCACATCTATAGAAGCTCCATTTACGGAGCCTGTTGTTGCAGCTGCCACGGAGAATGTAAACGTAGAGTCTACTGATGCGCTAACAGCTATTGATGTGGATGTCAAAATTGCAAACGCAACGGATGCCGTATCTATAACAGTTGAACCGGTGTCAGAATACGTTGTTATACGGGCAAAAAATGTGGTGTCAGTTGTTGAGGGATTTGTAATACCTGTATAAGAGACCGTAACAGCCTGAGTAGATTGGGCTGCCGGGGTTGTAACAACTGTTGACAGTGTCCCGTTTCCGGTAAATGTATCTGTTCTTCCTGTACCGGCAACATTGTCGCTGGCACGTGTGGCTCCGGTTGTAGTCATACCAGTAGGTGTGGTACATGCACCTGATGCCGTTGTACAAAATACAACATCTAACTGTTTGATCGAGCTTGTATCAGAAGTTGTAAAGGCAAAATCGTATGTGGTTGAGGCATTACTGGCGCGTGAATCTGATATTGTCACCTTAGCTGGAGTGAATGTACCAGCCTGCACTAATGTGCTAAATGGAAACAATCCCAACGAACACAGTGTAACAATCAAAACGACCGCTATTCGAGTTTTATGAGTCTGATTCATATAACAATAATATATGGCTATAAAGACAAACAGTCCAATCTCAGTCTACGTGAGTATTCAAACCTCTGTCAAGAAGAAAAGGGATATTATTTTACCTTGTACACCTGTAATTCACCGGAAGAAAATACAACATCAGCTATAGTGTCTAATTTATCAAACTGTATATTGGAGAATTTTGCACGTTCCATTCCCCCAACAATGATATATTGGACCCCATATTTCTGAAGAATGGAATTCGTTGCTTCCATATCCTCAGATTCGTAAATCACCCTCACTTCTTCCCGTCGTGGAGCAACCACATCATAGGTACCGCGCCATAACCACTCATGAACAGGCCAACCAATCACAGCTGGCAACCCCGTAAAAGCACTAAATCGTTCATGGTCAGTGTAACTGTCACCATCGGCTTCAACAATAACAGGCGTTGTCACATCTGTACGTTGAGGATCTGTCACATATGTTCGAAACCATTGAACCCCCGCATAATCATCAGGATACATTTCATTCAACCATTGCAATCCATCTAATCCTTTATACGTTCTCAAACTATCAAAATACGAACGGACACTAAATATCGGATAAATAGATACCAAAAATACCTGAGGGATACACAGGAGTAAAAATAGCCGTGTTTTCCATGAACGTTTATGTGAACCTGATGACGTAATATTCGTTATTGCATAGATAATGGAATATCCAGCAAAAAAGGTAAACATCATAAACGCCTGATATCCGAGCTTAAACATTGTGTTACTACGAAAATGCTGCGGATAGATATCTTTGAAATATAAAAATTCAGGGAAAATAATAAGTGCAATAGATATACAAAAAAACACTAAAAATACTATATCCAATCGTGAATATTCCGGATGTATCGAAAACTTCTTAGAGCGATGAAACAATCCTATGCGTACGTTAGAAATGGTATATATATACCATCCGCCACAGAAAATAAAAAATCCCCATAAAATCCACATCATCCAGAATGGCGAATGCTGACATTTTTCTACACCCTCAAAGAGTAACGGCCCAATTTTTATGTTTGCTAAAAAGGACGGTGGACAATTGACTGCCACACCTGAAACAAAGGATGAGAATTTACTCATAAACGGAATGCTTCCGGATACTGCGGCAAGCAATACCAACCCTGCAGTCAGTACGATATATTTCCAGTAAGAAGAAAACTGCGTAACTTCTTTCCAATGTATGACAGTAAACATCACGAGAAATAATCCAAGATATATGGGTCCATCAAGAGCATTCGTCATCAGGAGTATCGAAACAAGTTGACCATAATAGACATAACGCAAATTTTGTTCACCATTCCCTGTCCCCCATTCGTTCTTTTTTATCATTGTTTCTCGCAAAAAAATTGATAGCAGCAACGCTATCGCCAAGAGCGCAAACGGAATACTCATCACATGACCATGAACATCAGATACAACAAACGAATAGCTTGGAAATTCATGAATTGTGTATGGGATAAACCGTGTTGCATTTGCATACCAATATCTGTCTAATCCTTCAGGCAATTTACCCATAAACTCAGTAGGTGACCACAGGAGTTGCCAGAATGGCTTTACATCTTCACCTGTATATCCTTTTGTAAACGCGTACAGTGTCTGCATATTGCCACCGAGAGATACTAAGAATGCAATTAGCAAAGCTCCTGATATAACAGCCCAAACTTTTAATTTTGGCATTCCAGTTTTGAGAATATGTACACCAATACTAAAACTCATCGTGATGCACAGCGCAAATAATGTGGCAAGCATAAGATTAAATGTGTATACCAGCGATATGTCTGAGAGTTTTGTCAGGAGTGCCACAACAGTATGGCCAAAGTAATAGTAGTTAATCGGATATCCTGCATACCACATATCAGGCGCCGGGAAATACCTGCTGTTTAGGATCGATTGCATAAATCCAAAATCCATGAATTTTTCAAGTCCATGAATACTCGGTTCATGTCCTTTTACCCAGGCCCAGAATAACAATGCCACAAAGAAAAAAATTTCTTCCAGTATAAAAATACCAACATATCGAAGTGAGTTTTTGGATCCATACGATTTGAATAGCCGTTTTATACCGTGATATGACGTTTGACTATCAGACGGGTCTGCATCTGGGGTTTTAATACTATTCACAATAATCCCAAACAAAAATAAGGCAATCATTGCCATCAGAATTGACTCTGTCACAAACGGGAGGATATGAGACATAGCAGCTATGTAGACAATATAGGTAACAGAAGCCATTCCAACGGCTTTTGCAAACAAATACCCTTTGTCATACCATGATGAGAAGAGTTTTTTTGTCAGAGGAAACGATACAGATCCAACCAAAAACAAGGTTACCCACCATTTAACGACTATCCAAAAATCAGTTCCCATGAAATGATTATACTCACATAGATAAAAGAATAAAGAGAAGAAATTACGTTACACTTACTGTATTATGCTTAAAAAAGCCTCACATTCATTTAAATTTATTGATCTACTTTGTTGCTTACCAGCAATCTATTTTTTATTAGTGACGCATGGTTACTGGGGAGAGACCGCTCCAATGGATGGAATGGTGTATTACAGACAGGCTACACAATTTTTTGCGTATGGACCACTTGCAGCATTCCAAAAAAATAATTTTATTCATCCCCCACTATTTTACATAGTACAGGGAATATTTTTCATATTTTTTGGTATTTCACCTCAGACATATACGCTTTTGGGATATGTGCTCTTTGTTATTACTTCACTCGGAATGTATGTTTCGCTTAAACAATTATTCAACAGAAGGGTGGCTCTGGTTGCTACATCACTATTGTTTATGAACCCACATACAATTGTCGGAACATTCTACCCAAATCCGGATATTATCCTAATGTATGTTTTTATCTTTACACTCTTTGCTCACACGTACGAAAAAAAACTTATCCTTATGTTTAGTTATGTACTTCTTTTCTTAGCAAAAGATACCGGATTAGTCATGTGTGCTGGAATCGTTTTTGTAAGAAGTATTCATGGAATATACCATCACAAATCCATCAAGATGAAAATATGGTCAGTAGTTCAAGAAACTCTATTATGCTTACCAGTTATACTGACGTATGGACTTTGGTCATCATATACAAACGTGATTGGTGCAAATTGGAGAGAAATATTCCTTCATGAAGAGACGACTGAAACTTCATATATAGTGTTTGCAATAAAAAAACTTGTTACATTTGGGTTTATAAACCCAAGGCTTATCCAAAGTATATTTAATATTTTTGCACTTAATTTTCAATGGATTTATACAGCACTGCTACTACTACTCTGGCATCTTTTTTTCAAAAAAAAGATTGCCACCACAAATCCTCAGCGTAGTTTTATTTTAGCACTCGTATTTACTTCAATACTGTATTTATGCGTCGTTTTATCATTCCCAACTTGGACTATACCAAGATATGGAATCCACATGCTCGTACCACTCTTCTTCTTCCTAAGTGTGTATATCAATCAGATAAAATGGAAGCTACTGTACGTTGGAATTGTAGTAGGACTGTTATGTACCACACTCATCAGTAATACTGCATCTGTAGACCCTGTTAGTATGCGAATAGGAAGTATACCTTCTGCTAGTGAATGGATATACGATAGTGGATTTAATACAAATGGGCCTGATGGCCTTTTGTATAATTTCCAATACATGAAAAAGGTTGCTCTCCAAAATGAACTCATACAACATGCGTATGAAGAACAGGCAGATTATGTTGTAACTGACTGCGATGAATTCAAGCTCGGAGAACGTCTATATTCCATAAATATAGATCCTTCTTTTTATCCTCAATTTACTTTCACGAAGACGCTTGAATGTATTTCACCTTTCGAATATCAGGAAAAATACCTAGATGGAAGTCTTGCAGCACGAAAGATATTCGTACAGAACGGAGCAACGACGGGATTCATCGAAATACCGTAACTATTGGTGGTGATATAATCACAAAATGAAAATTGCAATTATCGGCGGCGGCATCACGGGCCTTACCGCCGCATATGAATTATCAAAATCCGGACATGCTGTAACTGTTTTTGAACGGGAGTCATATCTTGGCGGTCTTGCGTATGGGTTCAAGGCAAAAAACTGGAAGTGGCATTTGGAAGGCGCATATCATCATATGTTTACGAATGATGATGCAATACTCTCTCTCGCACGGGAATTAGGAATTGGAGAAAAACTTATAACTAAACGCCCTGTCACCGCAAATTACTGGCAGGGAACATTTCATCAATTCGATAGCCCCATGCACTTATTGAAGTTCAATGGACTGTCACTTTCAGATAAGCTTCGTACAGGTGCACTCGTTGCGTTTTGCAAACTCTACCCTTTCTGGCAAACCCTCGAGGGAGTTACAGCCAAAGAATTTTTTGTACGCTTCGGCGGAAAGCGGTCATGGGATGTTATTTGGGAGCCACTCATGACGGGTAAATTTGGATCGTTAGACAGCACAATTGCAGCATCATGGCTGTGGGCGCGTATTCATAAGCGAACACCGTCTCTCGTATATATTGAAGGAGGATTCCAAACAATAGTTAATGTCCTTGAACAGGCTATTGTTCGTCACGGTGGAACTGTGTATTCCAATACATCAGTCGATAGTATTTCCAAAGGCAAATCTGAAGAAATCATCATTAAGCGCGGGAAAAAGATCGAGAAATTTGACCGCATATTGATAACAACCCCAACGCCGATTGCAAAAAAACTTCTTCCTGATATCAGTACAAGCGAATATTTCAAACTCCCATCTTCAATCCCCCATCTGCATGCGCAGGTACTTATCTTGGAAACAAAAAAACCAATTTTAGAGCAAGTCTATTGGCTTTCCATCATAGACCGTTCATTCCCATTTCTGGCAGTCGTCGCTCATACCAATTTTATGGATTCCGTGCATTACGGAGGGAAACATCTGACGTATGTTGGAAACTACCTTCCTGACGGTCATACATACCTCAACATGACCAAACAACAACTCTTAAAAGAGTTCATGCCTTATATAAAACACATCTGTCCGACAATGGACAATGAACAAGTAACAAACAGTTACCTATTCACCGCTCCTTACGCTCAACCGGTGCATCAGATAAACTATTCCCAAAGGGCACCACAACTTATAACACCTATTGCAGGCGTATATTTGGCAAATATGGACAGCATTTTCCCATGGGACCGCGGAACAAATTATGCAGTTGAATTAGGGCAACGCGCGGCAATGATGATTGCATCAAGACAGACTCAATGAAACAATAGAGACATGAAAGCTCAGACTGCAAAGCGAACCCATGCCATATCCCCCATAGATATAGGTGTTATCGTGTTCAGTTTTATGTTTGCATCATGGCTCATGTTCCATACATTTTCCTATGATGCAAAAACGCATGACATCCGTATCGCCTATAAACTCTGGAGTGATTTTGGAGCACACATTCCCCTTATCCGCTCATTTTCCATGGGCGACAATCTTGATAGGTTCGTTCATTTAAATGTTCAATATCCGATTTTTCCGGGAGAACCGATCAGATATCACTATCTTTTCTACATGATTGTAGGCGTTCTTGAACGCATTGGCCTTCGGATCGATTGGGCATTAAATATACCCAGTATCATTGGTTTTGCTTCTTTAATGGTATTTTTATACTATTTAACACTCAAACTTACACAATCCCGTGCGACGGCGATTCTCACCCTTATTTTATTTCTCTTTAACGGTTCACTTGGGTTTGAACGGTTTTTTACTCTTCACCCATTCTCCATCAATTCATTCGCAGATATCGTACATGGGAAAGATTTTCCGGCCTTTGCTCCGTGGGGACCGGGTGAGGTTACTGCATTTTGGAATCTTAATATTTACACAAACCAGCGGCATCTGGCATTTGCATTTTCCATTGTTATATTGTTTATTCTCACCTGTTTTCACTTGAAAGAGCAACACTGGAGGAAACAAATTCCATGGGCAATTTTATGGGGATTTATCATAGGATCGCTTCCTTTTTTTCATCAGCCCGCTCTTCTGATTATTGCTGTATGTATGAGTATGTATTTTTTATTTTTTCCTACCCTTCGATTATTTTTATTCTTTACAGGGATATTGTCGCTTGAACTGATCATCCCTCAGCTTCTTGCTGTACGTGGGGCGTCAAGTCCTGTTGAGTGGTACCCGGGATATACAATTCACAATGAACTGTATGCACAAAAAGAACTACTAACAAAACTACTCCATAGTCTATCGTATTGGTGGCAAAATATTGGTCTCCATATGCTTTTTATACCTGTAGGATTTATCATGTTGCCCAAAAAATCGAAATTGTATCTCCTTCCGCTTATTCCTCTTTTTATCATTCCGAATCTGTTCAAATTTTCAATAGAAGCATCAGCAAATCATAAGTTTTTTAACTTTGTTATTCTCCTTGGAGGCATGTGTACGGCATATTCTGTTATTCAAATAATAAAAACGGCTCTAAGGAACAGATACATAATCATTCAATCGCTAGGCTTATATGTAGCATGTATGCTTTTGTGTTTTCTTACCCTCTCAGGCGTTATAGACTTTTTCGTGGTATATAACGACATTAAAGGCACTCTCCCTGACATAGAGCATAATCAAACGGCCGCATGGATTCAAAAAAACACGTTGCCTTCAGCTATATTTTTAAACAGCTCGTATCTATTCAGTCCCGCGAGTATTGCCGGGCGAGCTATCTATTTAGGGTGGCCATATTTTGCGTGGAGCGCCGGATACAAAGAAACGCACTCACCTGTCATGAAACAATTTTATGAATCATCCAATCAAACAGAACAGTGCGAGCTTCTGAAGAAAAATAATTTATCATATGTGTTAGTGGAAACTGTAGAAAATGATAAGAATCTTCCAAACATCAGCCTGCCATCATTTTTGAAACGATATACCCCTGACTATATGTCAACAGACAGACGGATTGCTATATTTTCACAAACAGCAATCTGCTCAACGGCCGACACTCTCAGACAGTGAGTTATATATGAGCGTTATACGACAGTTGTTTCACAGATTGTTGAAATACTTCAATGTATTCAGAAGGTATCGTGAGTATATCCAAAAATATTGGAGTACCTTCAATATTTTCTGAGATTATAGTGTCAGTTGCATATGGAGACGTATCTTTGAATAAGGCATATATATATTTTGATTTTTCTGTTCTCTCCCAAATAAGTGTAAGATCTTTACCATGAGGTTTATATTCAAGGATTGCCTTCCTATTGAAGGAAAACAATTCATCTGCGCTCATTAGTCGCTGAATACCACCGTCCGAAAAAGAAAGAATTGCTTTATCATCAAATGGTTGTAAATACAGATGCATCACGGCATACGAACTTGCAGGAGCAACGAATATATCATATGGGCGATCACGATCTGCATACCTGTTAAACTCATTCCATTTCAATAGAATCGTAGGATGCGATTCTCCCGCTGCAATATCCTGTATGAGCCTTGCGACTGCAACATCCGCATGTGGGAGTAAATACTGTCCTTTAGGGTTTTGTGCTACGTCATATATATACAGAACTGATTGACCATACCCTACAAATATTGCGATACACATAAGACTCATACCAACGAGTCGTATAGCGCGAGAATGAGTAGATTCATATAACACTGAGTGAATCGTATACACCATCGCAAACACCCATCCGGGAAGAGCAAAGAGTACTCTAAAGTCATAGGCACCGGAGATAAATGACGCAGCAATGGGAATAAGGGAGATTGCCACGAGCTCAAATCTGCGTCGCTTCCACATCAAAATTAATCCTGGGAGAATCAAGACAATATACGGCAGCGGTATGACAGGAAAGCCGTTTAAAAACTGTCTGCGACCGGAAAAAGGGGCAAAGAACAATTCGCCCATTCCCTGCGCATACGAAGCGATACCTGCGAAACCATGATTGCTATAAGAACTGATAAATTCACGGACTAATCCTGTTTCCCGAATACTGTAAAGTGCGGGATCAGCAATAATGTATGCCAAGAGTGGTGTTGCGGCAATAATAAATCCAATAATCCAGTAGCTAATATGTTTTTTATATTTCCAGAGAATCGATCGCCCATAGGTGGACATGAGCAAACAAACACATGCACATATGAGCGCATAGAGGAACTGTTTTCCCATCACAGAACTGCCAAGGCATAATGCAGCAAATAGAGAAGATACTATTATTCGAAAATCTGATTTTTTTTGAAATCCCGTATATAGAAAATAGAGAGAACAAACCATAAGCGGGACTGCGATTGCATATCTATGCCCCATATAGATATGCATATAAAATAACGGCCAAAATGTAAGCAGCACGCCTGTGAATAAGCTGAGTACGTTTTTATGAAAAAGCTGTTGAATGATATGCACAACGCCAAGTAGTGTTATATACCCCAAAAAAAGTAATCCCAGATTAAAAACCAACAAATTATACCCAAAGAGCCGGAACAACACAGTTATGTAATAGTGAAACACAACTTCGCGACTTATATACCCTACCGTGTCGAAATATGCGGCCTGAAACGGCGCATGAAATGTGTGTATATTCGCAAAATAGATATCCCATGCAGCATCATCAAATAATCCGTATAGATTCCATGGAGCATGAGAAAATACAAATGCATGTGCACATATGTAGATACCTGTTACGGCAACTGTCAATAAAACGGTCTCTTTTGTAGGGAATCTAAGATGGATACGCTTCGATGTGTTAAAAACGCTCATAGACAAAAAAAACAAAGCAAGCAACCAACACACCCAAGACATACTATTCCCTACCCACATATTTGAAAAATGTAACCACCAACCGATCCATGACAAACCAATGCATGCAACCGTTAAGAGTGGATATACATGTGACACAACCACATAACGTTTCATACACATAAGTATACGCTGTCATACATAACAAAAAAACGTATCCTCTATGGGAAATAGTTCGCCTGCCCAACAAACTATTCCCCA
>CAYSEV010000023.1:0-18868 GCA_964430295.1 uncultured Gammaproteobacteria bacterium | reverse complement strand
TCATTATAGCACGAAACTACGCTCGGTCAAGTTCTTCCAGAAGCTCTTTTTGTTTTCTAGTGAGATGAGTTGGGACATGAAGTTGTATTTTGACGTATGCATCTCCCCTGCCACCACCACGCACATGCGGCACGCCTTTTCCACGAAGTCGTACCAACGTTCCCGGTTGTGTTCCGGGTTGTACACGAATTTTTAGTGGTCCGTCTATTGTAGGAACCTCTATAACTGCTCCCAATGCTGCCTGAACGAACGTAATATTCTGTTCAACAACCAAATCATTTCCTTCCCGATGATATTGTTTATCTGGTGCAACTTCTAACACGACGTCAAACTCATCAAATCGTATGCGAGAACCTGTATCAACACCTGCAGGTATTTTTATGGTCTTTTTTACACTTCCTTCTCCCGCTTGCCCCTTGGGCACATGAATTTCCTTAGATACACCGTGAACGGCATCCATAAAACTTATGGTTAACTGGTATACATCCCGTCTTGGTCTTGCCTGCCCCCGTACTCCACCAAATCCACCCCCGAAAAATTGTTCAAAAATCTCAAACGGATCCACAAAATCACTTCCACCAAACGGATTACCCCCACTGGATGAGTATGTATAGCTAAACGGCCCTTGACCACCCCATGGGTTCCCTCCACCCCCACCCATACCGCTACCCGGAGCAAATGCACTATGGCCGAACTGATCGTATGTCTGTCTCTTTTTCTCGTCAGAGAGCACCGAGTACGCTTCATTTATTTCCTTAAACTTATCGTTGGCTTCTGGAGATTTATTTTTATCAGGGTGCCACTGCAGTGCAAGTTTTCGATACGCACTCTTAAGCTCCGCGGCAGATGCGGTTTTTGACACTCCCAACACTTCGTAAAAATCACGTTTTGTAGCCATAATTTTATATTGTCATTCTCGAAAAAGCGAGAATCTGCGAGTCTATCATAAACACTAAAGATTCCTGAACTTCCAGGAATCTTTAGAGTATTTAAGCTTCGTAATTAGTTTTCCCCACCTGTGCGGAAAAAACTAAGAAGGGTTAACTAACAACCTCTCCCTCTTCTACCTTCTTATCATCCTTTTTTTCATCTTTTGCATCGCCTGATGACGCAGTTCCTGCATCAGTTGCAGGGGCTTCTCCGCCTGTCGGTGGTGTCTGAGCGCTTGCGTATGCTGCAACTTTTTGTGTGGCGTCTGAAAGCTCGCTTGTTTTCTTTTCAAGATCTTCTTTGGATCCAGTATCCAGAATATCTTTAAGCGCCTTCATTTTTTCTTCAACATCTTTTTTATCCTCCGGCTTCACTTTATCGCCGCCATCTTTAAGCGTTTTTTCCGCTATATAGATCATGTTGTCAGCTTTATTGCGTGATTCGATTTTTTCCTTCTTTTCAGCATCCGCTGCAGCATTTGCTTCAGCTTCCTTTTTCATTTTCTCCACTTCTTCTTTGGAAAGCCCCGTAGAACCTGTGATTTTGATATTAGATGCTTTCCCGCTCGCTTTATCTTTAGCGGTAACATTCAAAATACCTGACGCATCAATATCAAAGGTTACTTCCACCTGTGGAACTCCCCGTGGAGCGGCAGGAATTCCGCTAAGGATGAACCGTCCAAGTGATTTGTTATCCGCTGCCATTGGTCGCTCTCCTTGGAGGATATTAATTTCCACCGATGTCTGATTGTCTGCGGCGGTTGAGAAAATCTCGGATTTACTTGTTGGTACCGTTGTATTTCGTGGAATAAGTGGTGTAGAGACAGCTCCAAGTGTTTCAACACCAAGAGTCAATGGTGTAACATCCAGAAGAACAACGTCCTTCACATCTCCGGAGAGTACTCCGGCCTGAACTGCCGCACCAACTGCCACGACTTCATCAGGATTTACAGAAGCATTCGGTTCTTTGCCAAAAAATGCTTTTACAGATTCAATAACCTTTGGCATACGGGTCATTCCACCCACCAATACAACTTCGTCTATATCTGAAACCTTCAATTTTGCATCATCCAAACACTTCTTTACCGGTTCAATTGATTTGGAGATAAGCCCATCGACCAAACTTTCCATCTTCGCACGGGTTAATTTCATGACTAAATGTGCCGGGCCATCTTTGCCTTGTGTAATGAACGGTAAATTAATCTCCGCTTCCATAGAGCTGGAAAGCTCTATTTTAGCTTTTTCTGCAGCATCACGAAGCCGCTGAAGTGCCTGAGGATCTTTTCTCAAATCAACACTCTGTTCTTTTTTAAATTCTTCGGCAAGATAATCTAAAATTGCCTTGTCAAAGTCATCTCCACCCAAGTGTGTATCACCATTTGTTGATTTCACTTCATACACACCATCTCCAAGCTCAAGAATGGAAATATCAAATGTTCCACCACCCAAGTCATATACTGCTATGGTATGAGCATTCTTTTTATCAAGTCCATACGCAAGTGCTGCAGCAGTAGGTTCATTTAAAATACGCATGACCTCAAGCCCTGCAATTTCACCTGCCTGTTTTGTTGCCTGACGCTGAGAATCATCAAAATACGCAGGGACAGTGACGACAGCCTGTGTAACTGGTTCGCCAAGATATTTTTCCGCATCTGCTTTAATTTTAGCCAACACTTTTGCTGAAATCTCCTGCGGGGTAAATTCTTTTCCATCAACTTCAACATCAGCCATACCATTCTTACCGGATTTAATGGTATACGGAAGTAGCTTAATATCAGTTGCTACAGAAGGATCTGTAAATTTTCGACCCATTAATCGCTTTACCGAATAAATTGTTGATTTAGGGTTTATGACAATCTGCCTTTTTGCGACATCTCCGACAATATTTTTAATTGGATCTACAACAGATGGAATGGTGTTCCGTCCTTCTGAAGAATGAATCACCTTTGGTGCGCCCCCCTCCATAACGGCCACACATGAATTTGTTGTTCCTAAATCAATACCGATAATTTTTGACATATGATCTCCTTTTTTATAAACTTATACGTTTTTTTTACCGACTTTAACCTGCGCAACCCGAAGGATTTTTTCATAAAACCGATATCCGGGAAGCGTTTCTTCAATAACTTTGTTGTCCTCACCTTCAACCACTTCTATGCACTCCATTTCATGCGGGTTAAATTCTTTACCTAACACATCTATTTTTTTAACTCCTTGTTCCTCTAACACGGCAAGCAGTTCTTTATATGCCAATTCAAACCCCATATCGTTAATATGCGCTTTGACCTTGCCAAAGGTATCTACAACGGGCAACAATCGCCCTAAAATAATTTCACTCGCATACAATCGAACTTCATTTTTCTCTTCTCTGCTTCGTCGCTCAATATTTTGATAGTCAGCGAGCGCGCGCATACACTTTGCTTTCCACTCTTCCGTTTCTGTTTGAGCTACCTGCAGTTGTGCCTTCATATCAGCACACTCTGTATCACAGGAACACTCACCGCCACATTCACATGGATCTTGTGTTGCCGTTTCTTCAGTTACGTCTGGTTTTTGGGTAGTATCTTGTTTTTTCATATGTATTACCAACTGCTTGCAAATTCACCAATAAGTCCCCCTACATATCGGACCATGGGAACTACCTGGGAGTAATTTAACCTAGACGGTCCCACAACCCCGATAGCACCTGCGACATGAGGGGTAGAAAATTTTACATATACAAATCCGCATTGGGCTAACATGCCTCTGGTACCGGACTCATCTCCGAGCACAACATCAAACAAGTCATCTTGTGATTCCAACACTCTCCACCAGTATTCGTACCGATCCAGTGTTTCAAACAACCGGTGCGTGAGTTGATAATCATAAAATTCCGGCATATCAAGTAAATTAGCGGCGCCGGCATAATACAGATCACCATCTTTTGTTGCGGTTAGTGCGAGTGTCTTTGTCCGTTCTGCCAATGTTTTAGTAGCTTCACGTAATAATTTATCCACTTCCTGCCTGTAGTCCCACATTTTTTCCTTCATGGATACTTCTTCAGTCACAGACATGTTGCGTGGCTTCATAATTTGCTCTACGTAATAGCGCATAGCAATGGGTGTAGGACTTCTGCCTGCAGATGTATGAGGCTGATGAAGTAATTTCATATCAGTCAGGCGTACCATCTCATTGCGAATTGTTGCCGGAGACACACCTAAATTATATTTTTTATCCAACGTTTCAGATCCGACAGGCTCAGCGGTTGCAATATATTCTTCGATAATAACCTTTAGAATCTGTATTTGTCTTGGTGTTAGGTCTTTTATATGATCCATAATGTTTATATAAAATTACACTGAAATTAGCAATAATATAACATCGAGTGCTAAATGATGTCAATACCTCTAAATTGATACAGATTCAAATATTGCAGATAAAAAAAATCTCACGCATAATAGATCTACGGATGAAAAAATTGTTCCTATACATAGGTATTGGTATTGCACTGCTTGCTGTCCCTATCACAGTGTATGTCGTGGGGCAAAATTCAGATAACAGGAAGAAAGCAGCTCCGGCATCTACTCTCGCGTTTAGCCCTGCTGCAACAACCGTAAAAGCAGGAGATAAATTCTCTCTTTCAATAAAACTCGATACAGCTGACAATCAGGTCGGCTTAGTACAGCTTAAAATTGTCTATGATCCTGCGTTTCTGGAGGTAGAAGATATTGCGAACGATACGTTCGCCCCAAGTATCAGAGTATCCAAAAAAATCGATCCTACCGGAAAAGCATCTATCACCGTAGGCGCAAAAGACACAACACACCCTATAAATGGATCAGGCACAATTGCGGTTATTTCTATGAAAGCTCTAAAAGGTTCAGCAACGCCGGTGCTTGTCAAATTCACACCATCTCCTGATACAGCGGCTAATGCACTCAATGAAACATCCCAAGATGTGCTTATCGGCCGATCACCTGCAACTATCACAATAAAGAATGCGGATGGTTCTACACCTACAGCAAACGCAATAACAACCATATCGCCTTCTCCTATTAAAACTCCAACAAGTACACCAAAACCAGGAGTAGCGACACAGTCTGCCAACTTAAATCTGAAGTCTTCAACAGCAACAGACAGCGCTTCTGCATCAAACTCAGCTGTTTTAATCACATCTATAAAAGAAAATGAACGTGTTGCAACAGAATCACCGGTTATTCGAGGTAAAGGAATACCCGGATCAACGGTCACCATCGTCATTCACTCAGAAACTGAGCAAACGGCTGTTGTTACAGTCGATGCGAATGGTAACTGGGTGTACCAGCCAACAACACCATTGGAAGAAGGAAATCATACGGTAGAAGCCATGACAACAGATCCAAATACAGGAGCTACACATACGGACACAACAGAATTCGTCGTCGCGTCAGGAAATGAAGCAGCAGACGTTTCAACGGGTAGTGCTATTCCGGTTTCCGGATCGGTGTCAACTACGATATTGCTTAGTATTGTTGGGGCTTTATTATTGCTTGTAGGCATTGCCATACCAGTTATGGGATTATAGATATATGGATAACCCATTTACAAAACAGACAAAACCGAAGGTAACACAGATAGTAACAATCGTTGCGCTGCTAATCTTCCTGCCAATTATGCTCTTTGGTGCCAACGAATTGATCATCACAATCCTCACAAAAGCATCAGGCACACCTGCAAACATAGTAGTAAACACTAAGTTAGTGTTAGAACCATTGGATCTAAATTTTTATCATGCGTTCGCACAAGGGGGAGAAGAATCCACAGACATGTTAAAACCTGTGCTGTCTGAGGTACGGAATTTAAAACCCCAACTTATAAGACTTGATCATATCTATGATCACTATGATGTTGTCGGAAAATCAGGTGACCAGCTCACATTTAACTGGTCAAAATTGGACGAAGCTGTTAATACAATACTCGCTACAGGTGCAAAGCCATTGCTTGCCCTCTCATATATGCCATCTGTAATTGCAAAAGACGGCGTTATTATAAACGTACCAAATAATTGGAATGACTGGTCCACCGTTGTACAGAGAACGATAGAACACTATAGCGGTAAATCAGGCAAAAATTTATCAGGGGTATACTATGAAGTTTGGAATGAACCGGATCTTGCACAATTTGGTTCCTGGAAATATGGCGGAGAGAAAAGTTATATTACCCTCTATCAGTATGCATCCACAGGTGCAAAGAGAGCTTCCAATGTTAACACATTCTATCTCGGTGGACCTGGAACAACTGGGCTTTATAAAAGCTGGATACTCGCTCTGGTAAACAGCGGCTCACGAGTTGATTTTCTTTCTTGGCATACATACCAATGGGATCCTGAGAAATATTCGACAGATCAAACCAATCTGGCATCGTGGCTACTTCCCTATCCATATTATTCTCTCGTCCCAAAAATTATCACAGAATTTGGTCCGACAGGAGATAAATCCCCGGTATACGGAACCATGTATGCTGCAGCATACACGGCTGCCAGTGTGCGACAGATGCTCAGTAATGGTATTACCTATGCATTTTCCTTTCAACCAAAAGATGGACCGGGACAGGAATCCGGCAATGGTTGGGGTCTTATTACCCATGAATCAAATGGAAAGAGAATTAAGCCACGATATAGTGTATACGCATTCTTAGACGGCATGGCAGGCAAACGGGTATCACTCAGCGGTGAAGGGTCATGGGTAACAGGATTTGCCAGTACAAAAGATGATGTACTTCGCGTACTGCTCGTGAATTTTGATACAAATGGGAAACATAGCGAAGTTGTACCGATCACCATCGGAGGATTAATACCAGGGAGTTATAAAGTACGACAGACATTTTTCCTTGGTCAGGATGTGACACTTACAGAGACGACAGTGGGAGACACTATTCAAAAAAAGATCCTGATGCCTTCATCGAGCATACTCAAATTAGAACTGACAAAAATAAAATAATACCCGTGGGCAGAGGCTCGGTGTATTTCCAATGAAGCTCAGTTTGATTTTTCTTCGCTTTTTTCTGAGCTGTCCCAATCTCCGTGCTTTTAAACGCAGAGTTTTTCGATAGAAAAATAAAAGAGAACCGTATATAGGTTATGAAAGTGTATCTTTTTCTCGATCATTGATTACTTCATTTGCAGGAGTCACAAGCACTGGAGAAAATTTCCCTACACGTTTCATCATAGCAATAAATGTGTTCACCTCACCGATATCAAAGAGCCATGATAATAGTAAGTACATGCAAAGCCCAAGAGTTCCCGCGATAACAGTTAACAACAACAATCCAAACGTCCGAGACGTATCAAATACAAGTTGATCAAATAATTTAAGCGGTATATACACCGCTATTCCGGAGACAATAGCTGCGAATGTCATTTTGATTGGCGGGATCCATAGTTCACCCATATTAAAATCTTTAATACGCCGCATAAACACAATATATAGAACAACAGCATTGACGATACTTGCTATGGTTGTAGACAACCCTAATGACCAGACAGGTAACGCTAAAAATTGAATAAAAAGTATGCTTAACAATGTATTTATACCTATAGAAACAATACTTATAATGACCGGAGTTTTCGTATCATATAATGCATAAAATCCACGTGCAAAAACGTGAACTAAAGATTGCGCAAACAATGAAACACTAAACATAGATAACGTCATACCGGTTAATACTGTAGCCTCCCAGTCAAATCTGGATGCACCAAATACAAGTCGAACTAACGGGATACGAAGTACAATGAAAAAAACAGAAGATGGCAACACAAAAAAAAGTATCTGATGCACAGCAGATACAATAGATCCTTTGAATTTCTTCATATCTTCTTGTATTGAAGCTGCCGATAACATAGGCAGTGCTGCCTGAGCTATGCTTGCACCGAATAGACCGACAGGCAACTGTTGTAAATGCTGTGCAAAGTTAAATATTGTCACCATTCGAGCTCCAAGAAGTGTGGCCAGCATTAAATCAACAGTGGTATCGATTTGGGAAACTGCAAGGCCAAAAGCACGTGGACCAATAAGCTTACCTACTTCACGGACCCCGGTGTTTGAAATATCCATAGAATATTCATGTTTATAACCTATACGAAGCAGTAAAGGAACCTGTATAAGCATGAACAATATTGCCCCGAGACCTACGCCAAACACAGGAGCATATAATCCGTACAGTGGAGATAAAAATATAATGCCGGCAATAATCCCAACGTTATATACAACGGGTGCAATAGCTGGAATGATAAACAATGTATACGACTGCAATATTCCTGTAAAAAAATTGCCGATTAAAAGTGGGAGTACCTGCGAGGCAATCATTATACGGGTAAACTCTGACATTTGTTGTATTTCTTGGGCAGAAAAACCTGGAGCAAAAAATCTTGCGACCTGTTCAGTCCAAATGAAAATTGGTAGTGATAGCGCAATCAACAGGGCGATACTTATGTTTATAAGTATTGAGGCCATTTTCCATCCATCATGCTCCTTATGCTGAGTAAGATATTTCGTGAATACAGGAATAAAAGCACTTGTGAGGGCCCCGGTGACCAGCAGCTCGAATATCAAATTGGGTAAACGGAAAGCGGCAAAATATACTCCTAATTCTCCCGGACCAAAACGGGCAGATAATAACCTATCCCGTATTAACCCTAATATTCTGGAAGCAAACACCATGGTAACCAAGATAATCGCGGCAGAACCAACAGTTGTTTGTTTTTTTGCCAGGGTATCCCAAAGTCGCTTCATAGGATTATTATATCGTAGAGACCACCTTCTCTGGTATCAGTAATTACAGATCTTCCACACGGATTCAAAATATGCTATACTCCCCGTATTATGCCAATCACAAAACAAGCCTCCAAGAAACTGCGACATGATCGCAAACGAACCGATGTTACGATGAAAATTCGCAAAACTGTATACGCTGCAGTTAAAGATGCTCGAAAGTCACCATCTAAAAAATCTATAGCCGAGGCGTTTAAAACATTAGATAAAGCAGCTAAACGAAGTGTCATACATAAAAACAAAGCAGCGAGACTTAAGTCCCGTATGTCAAAGCTTCTAAAAAAATAGCCTCGTTTGACACAGTAATATCTATTTGTCCTCTTGTTAGTTTTTCAGTATGATAGTATCATGCCTGCCAATTCTATCTCAATCAATCTGCTGGGTGATTCAGATATGGATCATACGCCCCTCGGGCGTATAGTAGGTTGGGCTGTAACGTATGGTAGATACATTATGATCGGCACAGAAATTGTTGTGCTTTTGGCATTTATATCACGATTTAGCCTCGACAGGAAATTAACGGATCTTAAGGAAGAAGTCACACAAAAACAGGATATAATCGAAGCAAATCTGCCATTTGAAAAAGACATCCGTGACCTGCAGGACAAACTGGGGAAAATTAAATCAATCATAGACCAACCTATAAACCCCCTTACGGCAGTATCATTATTTCAGACAATTCTCCCCCCAGGCGTATATCTAAAAAGTTATGACTTAAACAAAAATATATTAACTATACAGGCTATCGCAGGCTCTACAGATGCATTTTCACAGTTTATGAGAAATCTTCAATCATCAACATACCTGTCTTCGGTTGATATAGGAGACATTAGTCGGGATCCGCTTCTGGGAATCCAGTTCGGTTTCACGGCACGGATTGGTCCGGCAAAAAAGTAATATGGCATTAGATTATAAAAATGAAATAGAGCGATACCGCAAGTACTATAAGGCGCTTGAACCAAAGCTTGAAAAGCCAAAAAATAAGGCATATACGACGATTATTTTTTCGTTTCTCGTTATATCATTGTTCGGATGGTATGCAATTCGTCCAACAATTCAAACCATTTTACTGTTAAAAAGAGAAATTAAAGATAAAACCGAATTAAGTAAAAAAATGGAAGAAAAAATTGCGGCCCTCATTGAAGCTCAGGCGTATTATCAGGAAATTGAGCCATTGTTGCCTGTTGTCGATCAAGCTCTCCCACAAATACCCGATGCGATACCTGTGCTTATTCAGATACGGAACCTTGCAAGCATGAGCGCAACAACCATTACAACTATACAATTACCATCTGTTCCTATTATGGGTCAGGAAATTCTACCTGGTGGAAAGGGAGTTATTAATCCATCATCTAATGCAACAAAAAAACAGCAAACATTCGATATTTCCTTGTCGATTAAAGGTCCATATTCAAACATTCACGCATTTATAGAAGGACTCACATTTATGCGAAGACTTGTGACGATTGAGTCAATCTCCATTATTCCAGGTAACTCAGATACGATAAGCACGGCAAGCGGCAAACCGAATACTAAACTTTTGCAACTTGCCCTAAAGCTAAAGGCGTATTATCTTGTAAAGTGATATGAATAACGATCGTGATTTATTGATTATATCTGTATTCACATTCTTCACAGTGTGTTTATGGATCACATTCGAATTACTCAAAACGTTCAAAACATCAACTATATCCAATAGCACGCAGCAAATAGTTGTTCCGCTTAACGCAAAAATAGATGGAGAGACGTTGACTATTATTGCGAACAGGAAGGTATTTTAATATGAAAGTCCCAACACGCATTCCGACAATTATTGGAATACTACTCTTGGTATGTATTGTTGGAGGCATTGCGTATGTTGTTGAGAACATATTCAGAACAGAAACAAAAGCATCTGGATCCCGTGAGCCGAAACAAATCCGTGTAACAAATGTAAGTGACGCATCTTTTACGGTTTCATGGACGACAGAACTCCCAACCACAGGAACCCTGCTTGTATCCACAAAAGGAAAAGCCAATAAAATATACTTTGATGAACGCGACCATACAGGAAAGCTGGGAGAATACGTTGCGCACAGTATTACTGTCAGAGATATATCTGCAGATACAGACTATTCGGTTACTCCCCTCGTAAACAGTAAACCACATATACTTGCTGACAAACCGATAGCGGTTCATATCCCATCTACCCTTCCGCTTAATTCGGGAGGACTTGAACCTGCATATGGAGTTATTCAGAATGAGGACGGCACACCTGCTGCAGATGTACTTATATATATGACCATAGAAGGAGGACAACAGCTATCTACATTGTCAAAACCATCAGGAAGCTGGATTATTCCGCTCAATCAGACCAGAACTGCAGATATGACAGCGTTTCTGCCAGTTATTGAACGTATGAATGAAACCATAGAAGTATATGCAGGAAATATACAATCATCTGTGATGACAGATTCGCTCAATGATTCACCTGTACCTGAAATACAGCTCGGAAAAGATTTTGATTTTAGACGACAACAGGCAAAAAAAGCATCTAACTCTTCTGTAGCTTTACGACCCATTACGCCGACAGCAGAGGTAAAACAGGAATTAGCCACATTCCCCACAAAATCCGCAGTGCTCGGAGAAACAACTCAAAAAACGTATACAGTTCAATTAATCAATCCAAAAAATAATAGTTCAATATCGACAAATCTCCCGCTTGTTCAGGGAACCGGAGTGCCTGGGAAATATATTGGAATCAGCGTAGGACTGGTAAATCCATCGCATGGATCTATACAAGTTTCACCTGACGGAACATGGAGCTATACACCAAAAAAAACATTATCTCCAGGGAAACAAAGCGTTACTATATCAAGTGTAGATAGCTCTGGCAAAGCCGTTGCAATTACCCATATGTTTACAATACTCAAAAGCGGTACGCAGGTTCTTGGAGATGCTACGCCTTCTGCTACGCTTTCTCCACCGGAGGTTACAGAGACACAGGCGCCTATCATTACAGACACTATTGATCCAGAATCAACACTTGCAGGAACTCCTCCACCAATAAGTGGGAACGAATTGCCTACAGTAATTCTACTGCTATTAGGATTTGGTTTACTCGCTGGTGGTTCAATAGTGTTGGTGAGATAAAACAAATTGCAGGAAATGCGCAAGTATATCCATACGAGTGCTTGAAAACTCTTATAGCACACACACTCTAGAAAAAGCATCTATGAGCCACTGAGATGTGTTACTGAAAAACGATCTATATAAACAACGTAAGGTTTATGTACCTGCTATAGCTCGTTTAATAAGATTGGCAAATTTCTCCGGATCTAAACTTGCGCCACCGGGAAGTACACCATCTATGGCGCTTGTTCCTACAAATGACGCCACATTTTCAGCAGTTACACTGCCACCGTAGATAACAGTAGAAACTCCCGTTTTTGATTTTATATTTGTTACAACCGCGTTCGCATTTTCCGGAGAATCAGTCTTCCCCGTTCCTATCGCCCAAACCGGCTCATATGCAACGACATCTACCCCTGAAGGTACTACTGTCGTATCATCTGGAACACAATAAATAACTTTTACTCCTGCCAACTTTGCCTGCTCAACTTTTTTTTGTAATTGTTCATCAGTTTCACCAAAATATTTCCTTCGTTCAGAATGACCGATAATAACCCAATCGGCAACTTCTTTTACCATTGCCGCTGTTACTTCACCGGTATACGCACCTTCACCAAACCCGGAGACATCCTGAGCACCAAGAGAAATAGTTGTCACTCCTGCTGATTTCAATAGCCAATGCAATCCTGGTAGTGCCGTATAGGGTGGACACACCACAACAGTTATATTCTCAAGAGAGACATCTTTCATATGTGCGAGAAAGGAGTTATTCCATTCATTTGCTTCAGCAGCGGTCTTTTTACTCTTCCAATTTCCGGCAATAAATAAGTGTTTCATATGATACTATTATACGCATGAAAGATGTGATACTCAACGCCTTAAATACCCCGCAACAAGAGGCGGCACTTCAGGTTGACGGTCCGGTACTTATCCTAGCTGGCGCAGGGTCAGGAAAGACAAGAGTACTCACGTATAGAGTAGCGCATTTAATACAAGACCATCATATAGAGCCAACTTCTATACTCATGCTAACGTTTACAAATAAAGCTGCGGCGGAAATGAAATCTCGCATCCAGCAAATTCTTACAACGGATCATGCACTGCAAACAAGGCATATCACGCTTCCTTTTGCAGGGACATTTCATTCACTTTGTGTGCGTATGTTACGAATGGACGGTGTACATATTGGCATAGATCCTAATTTCGCAATTTATGATGAGCAGGATGCACTCGATTGTGTAAAAGAGATCATGGTTAAATTAGATATCTCTCAAAAAAATTATAATCCCCGCGCCATACTTCACACGATTTCTGAAGCAAAAAACGAACTCATCAGTGCAGTTGAATATCCACAATTTGCACGAGGATATTTTCAGGAAGCTGTTGCTAAAATTTATCTGGCATATCAGCATATGTTATCCGAGAACCGAGCATTGGATTTCGATGACCTGCTTATTAAAACAGTAGAATTATTTAAAAAACAAAAAGAAATACTCGGAAAATACCAGGAACAATACCAATTTATCCTTGTAGATGAATATCAAGATACAAACAAAGCACAATATACAATTACAAAAATGTTGGCAGCCAGATACAGAAACATTTGTGTTGTAGGAGATGCATCACAAAGCATTTATAGATGGCGAGGTGCAGATTTTAGAAATATTATCAATTTTAAAAAGGATTACCCGGAAGCTAAAGAATACCATTTGGAACAAAACTATAGAAGTACAAAACAGATTCTGGAGGCAGCACATGGTGTTATCTCCAAAAATACATCTCATCAGGTGCTCAAGCTATGGACAGACAATAGTCAGGGAGAAAAAATTACATTATATGAAGCCAGAACTGAACATGATGAATCGTCATTTCTGGTCAAGACTATTCTTAATTCACGACGTCCATTTGCGGATTTTGCAGTCCTCTATAGAACGAATGCACAATCACGAGTGCTTGAAGAAGCGTTTCTTCATGCAGGAATTCCATATATTCTTGTAGGTGGAACACGATTTTACGATCGAAAAGAAATCAAAGATGTACTTGCATATCTGAGAGTATTAGCCAATCCAAAAGATACTGTTTCACATAAACGGATCGAAAAACTGGGAAAAGGAAGATACAGGAAATTTATGGAATTCGCAAACTCACTCAATGCAGAGGAACTTCAGGCAAAAGGAACATTAGAGCTATTAGACAAAGTTCTTGATGTAACACAATATTTATCCTTATACGATGTAAATATAGAAGAAGAAGCATCTAGGCTTGAGAACATAAAAGAACTCAGATCAGTTGCAACTGAATTTCCTGTCTTACGTGATTTTCTTGAGACAGTAGCACTCGTTGAGCAGGAATATGAACCTAAAAATAAAAAAATTCGAGAAGAAAAACGTGATGCGGTAACGCTTATGACATTGCATGCGGCAAAAGGTCTGGAGTTTCCAATTGTTGCAATTATTGGTATGGAAGAAGGATTATTTCCCCATAGCAGAAGCCTGATGGATCGGGAAGAGCTGGAAGAAGAACGAAGATTATGTTATGTCGGCATTACGAGGGCCAAAGAAAAACTCTATCTCACCTATGCCAACAGACGATTATTTTTCGGCACAAGAACACAAAATATGATCTCAAGATTCCTATCTGATATACCACAACACTCAATAGATCTAACAGTCTCTCTGTCAGCTGACAGAGGATATACCAGTGATGATTACATGTTATAACCAGTGAAGAAGTATCAGTAGAAGCGAGCCTAACACAACAAGTACAGACAATAGTATTTCGCAAAGCAAAAACACTCTGGCAACACCATGAACATGGGTAAACTTGAGTGAGGGAATAAGCCACTGTTCCACCGGTAAAATTCGTTCAGTTGGGTGCTTTATTGATCGTACGCGCTTTTTAATTCTTTTTATTTTCGCCATCATTCCCATTGTATCACGCATATAAAAGTAAGATAATAATTCTATCTATGAAGACTGATACAACAATCCGAATAGTAGATACCACTGAAAAAAACCAATGGAATGCCATAGTAGATCATCCACTTCAATCGTGGGAATGGGGTGAATTTAGGACAAGAATGGGCATTGATGTTGTCAGACTGGGTATATACAAAAATAATATTCTGACAAACGGTATGCAAATAACGTTTCATAGAATTCCATATACACCGTTTACTGTGGGATACATACCGAAAGGACCTCTGCCAACAGGTGATATGGTAATGGAATTAAAAAAACTGGGAAAACAAAAAAATGCGATTTACATACAACTTGAACCGAACGTACAGGAAGGGAGCAATGAGATTAAAGTGTCAGATAGCCTACTCCCCTCTCATCACCCAATGTTTACTAAACATACGTTTTGTATAGATTGCACACAATCGGAAGAGTTACTCCTTAAAGCTATGCACTCTAAGACCAGATACAACATTAAACTTGCCTTAAAACATGGCGTGAACATAGCACAAGATAATTCACCGGTAGCATTTGAGGCATATAAAAAATTATCTGATGAGACGACAGCCAGACAAGGATTTTATGCTCACAACCATACCTATCAAAAGACTGTATGGGAGGTATTGCATGCAGCAGGCATTGCAACCATATTCACGGCGACATACAACAAAAAAATACTTGCAGCATGGATGCTTTTCGTTTGGAAAGATAAAATCTATTATCCATACGGAGCATCATCTAGAGAACATAGAGAAGTCATGGCACCAACATTACTGCTGTGGGAAATCGTCAAATGGGCAAAAGCACAAAAATATACGACATTCGATCTTTGGGGAGCACTGGGGCCTGAACCTGATATACAAGATCCATGGTATGGCTTTCATAAGTTTAAGCAGGGATTCAATCCAAAACTTATTACGTTTATCGGTTCATATGATCTTGTTATCCAACCGATAGTATATAAATTTTTTGTTTTAGCAGATTCTATCCGCTGGCATCTATTAACGTGGCTTCGATAATGTATGGTGTACACAGAACCACAACAATCACAGCTATATAAGCAGTATATGGAACGCTTGCGATGGGTTGTGGTAGATATTGATGCTGTACAGGTTTTCATTAAGTCATTTCCCATCTTAGGTGGCATGGTAAAAATACATAGACCGAAAAAGCTGCCTGATATCCGAAGAATTAGGGATCTTGTTCACTCGTATCATATACATACGCTTGTGATTGAACCAATACAGACACAAGATCAAGCAGAACTAGACCACTGGTGTAAAGAGGTATCAACATTCATTTCTATTAGCCGTTCCCCTTTCCTTCCGACAAAGACAATTCTCATAGACGTAACGCGTGCTGAGGAAGAAATTTTTTCCTCGTTTTCAGAAGCTAAACGAAGAGCAGTACGACGGGCAAAGAAAATAGGGGTAACAGTTGTAGAATCAAAGGCTATTGATGAAATGCTTGCAATAAAAAACGCATCAGCCGGATTATTCGGTTTTATGACCACAACAGGCATGAAGGAACTATGGGAAATTTTCTCACCGAACAATGCCTCTATTCTTTTAGCACATGATAAAAACGGTAAATTGATTGGCGGTGTTTTACTGCTTCACTATGACCATATAAGTTATTATTGGATTGCAGGAACAATTAAGTACGGGAAAAAATTGTTTGCGCCCACACTACTTGTGTGGGAATGCATACGTGAGGCAAAAAAATATGGGTCAAAAAATCTGGATTTTGTAGGGGTATGGGATGAACGATTACCAAACGAAAACCAGCAATGGAAAGGGTTTACAAAATTCAAAGAAGGATTTGGAGGGAAGGAAATTTACTATCCGCTTAAATTCACCTAACAGTACTATTTACATACTGCACTAATCCTATATTCTCACCATGTTTCAAATACGAGCTTGCATCTTGTGAATTATCATTAAAATGATACAAGCCAAGAACATAAGGAGCAACTATATAGGGCATTGTCGGAGGAGTAAAGTTTGCGACATACAATGCTTTTGCTGACACTCTAAAATCATCAATTTCACCTATGAGAGGATCAGACATTGAACTACTTGCTTCAGCTAAAGGCGCTGTAATACCGGCTCCAACGCTCAATCCTTGAGAGTTAGACCAAGGTGTTTCCCCAATATATGATTTCGAGGAAATATTATTTCCATCAAGGAACAATCGAATTGTACTACTGTCTTTGGTTAACGCTATATGATGCCACACATTTGTAGATATGGAGTTATATGAAAATATATCTATCGGTCCATTCGAGTCCCAAATAATTCCCTGAATTGAACCAATCTTCCCTTCACTAATATTTTTATTCCCATTTACCCAAAGGCTAACCTCAACACCTGACCCATAATCCCCTTGTTTAAATATTGTATGTACCTGAGTATATTCGGAGGTAAAATCATCTAACTTCACCCAGCCCTCTGTTGTAAATTCTCCACGAGGTAAAATTGGCGGAATATACACTGCACCACCGGCATTAATTCGTATCGCTTTTTGAAATCCATGCACCTGTATCGGTGTTCCCGTTGGTGTCCCAGTTGGCGTCACAGTAGGAGTAACAGTTGCTGAGCAAATCAATGCTCCACATGAACAGGAAGTAGGATTTACATAGCTGCATCCAACCGGAGGCGGTGGACACATTGGTTCTTTGCACTGAGTAGGTGTAGGACAATACATAGTCCCAGGCGGAGGTGCTATCATTTTACACATTGCACCAGGTGGACAATACGGCATTGGCACACAACGAACGGTTGGTGTTGGTGTTGATGGGTTTATACCATCCGTACCAAGACGTATCCAATCAAAGCGTATTGACTCGGTTGAACGAATTCCACCCGAAAACACAATTTTTATCTGCTCTACTGTAATTCCCTGAATTTCCGGGAACTTGATAGTTATTGTTCTAAACGTACCGTCAACCACACCAGAGAATGGTATTGGTTTTTCAAATGTATTTTTGTTTACTAATTTATAATAAATATTTCCGGAGTATCTTCCGACAGGAATCGGAAGCCTTCCTTTTACAGGTCCCGTAGGGCAGTTTTCAAACGAGCACGTGTTTCCTGTTCGTCCGACATAAGAACCGTCAGGACATGCACGGACGTCCAGAGCACACATAACTCCGGACTGAATAGACCTGGATTCAGCAGAGACAACCTCTCTTGAAATTGGTGGAGGACTTTCATTTTGAACCACAGGCTTACTACATACATACAGATCACATCCGAACGTGGATCTATCCTGTCCGACAACAGTAACAACTCCAGTACATGTGGGCGGAGGCGGACATTGCGGCTTTTGTATGGGCGTTCCTACTGATAGCGAAAAAGTTACAGATTTTAAGCCTTTTGGTAAACTAGCGAAGACCTTTGGATTCGTTATGGCAACGGCTGAAACTGATTTACCCTGAAGTATAGACAGATAACCGTTTCCAACTACAAATCGATACGGAGATTGAACTTCCCATCCCTCGCTTGTTTTTCCATTAAATTCCCATCGTTTTACCACTGTTTGTTCCAGAGCTGCTTTTGATCTTCCTTCAGTATTTTGTTTGAACGCACCGTATATAACAGCAAGAGTAATCAAACCGAACGCAGCTGTTAAAGCAATTGCAAGAATCCGAGAGAATTGATTGGATTTATTTTTCACACCCATATTCAGTTATATAGATATCGTTGCATCAATCAATACCGTGTGTCAATTAGCAATACTGTATTACAACATACAATCAATTCCACGCTTCACAAATGAGTCGGAATTCGCAGAAGTCACAATGCCTACCCGGTGTAGGATGAAAGTCACTCCTTTCTATTGCTTCTACAGTATTGGCAACATCTATTTTAGCTGCTTCTATTTGCTTTTGAGTTCTTGTGGCAGAAACTTTTTGCAGATTCTCTAAAAAATAGAATGATACGGTCACATGCTCAGGTTTCTTTTTGTATACACCGTCTTGTGAAGCGCTGAGCGCATAAATAGTGAGTTGCGGATCTTTTTCCACATCGCGAATTTTTGCAGCTGAACCGGTTTTATAATCTATAATTTCGATTGTTCCATC
>CAYSEV010000022.1:0-19414 GCA_964430295.1 uncultured Gammaproteobacteria bacterium | reverse complement strand
CATTTGAGCCGGCTGAACCGGTTGCGCCTGTAGAGCCTGTCGGACCATTTGAGCCTATGTTACCTGTGGCACCAGATGCGCCGGTTGAACCTTGTATTCCTGCTATCCCTGTTGCTCCCGTAGACCCCGTAGGTCCATTTGATCCTATGGATCCGGTTGATCCTGTAGAGCCTGTCGGACCATTTGAGCCGGCTGAACCGGTTGCGCCTGTAGAGCCTGTCGGACCATTTGAGCCTATGTTACCTGTGGCACCAGATGCGCCGGTTGAACCTTGTATTCCTGCTATCCCTGTTGCTCCCGTAGACCCCGTAGGTCCATTTGATCCTATGGATCCGGTTGATCCTGTAGAGCCTGTCGGACCCTGAATTCCTGTAGCCCCTGACGAGCCTGTCGTGCCCGTAGGGCCTTGTATCCCCGTTGTTCCTGAAGCGCCAGTTGGACCTGAGCTTCCATTTATACCGGTCGCCCCCGTTTGTCCTGTCGGACCATTCGCTCCAACACTGCCTGTAGAACCTGTGCTGCCTGTACTGCCACTCGGTCCCGCTATTCCATTATTACCCGTTGCTCCAGTTGAGCCTGTTGGGCCTATAAACCCGGTAGAACCAGAAGCTCCTGTTGGTCCTGATGAGCCAGCTGAACCTGTTGCACCTGATGGGCCGACCGTCCCGGATGAACCTGTCGGACCGGTAGGTCCGGCTCCACCACCTCCCGCAATGCCGGTTCCACCTGTTGCTCCTGTTGGACCCAGTATACCGGTCGCTCCAGTCATTCCTGTCGGGCCTTCGGTACCGGTTGAACCTGTCGAGCCTGTCGCGCCTATTTCACCCGTAGCTCCTGTCGCACCCGAAACTCCCATGCTTCCTGTAGAGCCGGTTGCTCCTGTTGGACCCATACCTCCACCACCTGCTATACCTGTACCTCCGGTTGCTCCTGTTGGACCCAGTGTTCCCGTTCCACCTGATGATCCCGTAGGACCTGCTGTTCCAGTTGCCCCTGTTGTTCCGGTCGGACCTTGAACACCATTTGTACCCGTTGATCCTGTCGCGCCAGTTGGACCTGAACCACCAATTTGTCCAGTAAATCCTGTTGCTCCGGACATACCCGTTTCACCTGATGATCCGGTTGAGCCGCTAGGGCCTGTTTGACCTATAACTCCTGTAGATCCTGTGACACCAGAAATACCTGTTGCGCCAGCCTGACCTGTTGATCCTGATGGGCCTGTTATACCCGTCGCTCCCGTTGCACCTGAAACTCCGGCAAAACCGGTTGCCCCTGTAGATCCGGTTGGACCAATCGAACCAACAGCCCCTGAAGCGCCTGTAGACCCTGTCGGTCCCGAGGATCCAATCACTCCCGTAGATCCTGTAGCCCCTGTTGCGCCGCTAACACCTGCTAATCCAGTCGCACCTGTAGACCCTGTCGGTCCCATACTACCAGTAGAACCCGTTGGACCTGATATGCCCTGCAGACCCGTAGTTCCTGTCATTCCCGTTGCTCCCTGTGTTCCACTTCCACCCGTTGGGCCGGATGATCCTACTGTGCCTGTCGCGCCGGTCTCACCAGTCGGCCCCGTCTCACCGCTTGCTCCGCTGGAACTTCCACCTGAACCGGATCCTGTTCCATTCGTCCCATCTTTTCCTGCCGGCCCCTGAGGACCAGTTGCGCCCATTTCACCTGATGCTCCTGTAGCACCAATACCACCAACTATGGTCTGACTACTAAGAGATGAATAGCGAATCTGAGTCACTCCATTGTTTTGCACTACTTCTAACCCAGGAATTAGGCTTTCGATTGGACCATTTCCTACTGAGGCAACTCCTGGTATGGATTGTTGGAAAAGTCTAACAACGCCTTCCTCATCATATTGACGAGCAACTATAGACGACGAAATAGATCCAATAGTTATATTTGTCGCTTCTGATCCGACAACTGTATTTATACCTGTTGAATCTGTAGAGTCCCCCAGGACGTTCTGTTTTGTAACACTTCGTCCAGAATATACCAGTTTAATTAGTTCACGGGAAACAACTTGAGTTGTAGCATCCAACGAAGTAAGTACCGGTTTCACGTCAACAAAAAGCAATTCGCCGCGGGACGACATTTTTCCATTTATTTTCTTTTTGTCGGCAAAGACAAAAAGTTGGAAATCTCCAACCAGTCTTCCTTCACGAATTGATGCCTGTTTGAATTTAACCGGTAATATTGCTGAATCAGGCAACGTAATGCCTCCAATCAGCCTGTCTATAATTGATACTGACTCGGTAGTGCCTTTCTTTGTAATAAAAAGTTCAATTGTACCATGAGAATCTTCAATATCTCCAAGTTCCCCATTGGGAAAACGAACAGTTATCGGTCCTACAAACGCATCTCCTACAAGATCTCCCCGTTCTACAACAGCATATGAGAACGATTGATCTTTTCTCATCACAGATATAAATAGAGGCCGTGTAAACGAGCTTTTTTGAATAATCGGCGTATCTATTGTCGTTACTTCACTACCGTTTGATACTGAAGCTGTACTCACATTTTTTTGAATACTAAGAGGGATCGCAACGTTTTTTGCATTATATATAGAAGATACAGCACTGCCAACAATCACACACAACAACACCACAAAGATTGGCGTCATTCCTATGTCGTTCACTGCTGTTCTTATACGTTTCATATACTATACGGACTTGTAAACTTTCCTATTATTACTTGTAAATAGTTGTAATAATTAGCCTCAAAAATACCCCAAAACCCGCTAAGCGGGATTGTGCACATCTTGACTGATAGCTCTGTGTTCATGACGTATTCCTTTCACGCTCAAACGAAGGTCCAACAATCCGATTTTTATCAGGAATTCTTCGTTTTCTATGACTAACAAAAAATAAGAAAATGCTCCCCGAGCTCATCAGAAGTAAAAATAAAATTACCAGAGGGGATGTCTCTTTCATTTGCAATACAACAGAATATGGAGTGTGAATGGAAATCGAGATAGGCACGGCTGTAGAGGTTTTTGCTACAGCTACAATAACCTGTTCCCCTGCATTTGTGTACCCTGAGACTAATCCAGTCGTACCGGCAATTGCCATTGAGAGTGGATCACTCTGCACGACTGATTCGATAGAATTATTTTCTTGTCCTGACATAAGAATGCCCGAATCATCAGCCATTCGTACAACCTGATGTTGAGATTCACTTGCTATTTGGCGAACCCCCGACACGATACTTTCTATCTGTACAACCGCTACTATCACACCAACTACAGAAGACTTCGTATTTAGTATAGGAGCCGCTATAACAATCTGCTTCTGATTTACTTCACCGTTAATCACAGGCTCCTCCAGCATCACAGTTCTTTTGGATGCCAATGCCTGAGAAATCGAAGGAAGTGTAGAAAGTGAGGTGCGAGTATTTGCTTCATACGGATAAGAACTTTTTACTTCTCCATCCGTGCTTACAATTGTGAGATGTTGTATGAATGTATTTCCGGAAACGACAGATTTGCTCAAATCAATAAGTGTCGAATACGTTTTTTTTTCCATAGAATCTATAACGAGCTTATTTTTAGATAGCTCACGAATAGATTGTTCTGCTAATCCAAAAGACTTTTCGACAAATAATTTTGAAAATAAAACTTTATCGTTCAGTTCTTTTGAATACTGAGAAACCGTTGCAATCTGTATGAGTCGTACTCCTCCCGCAGTAAATACAAAGATGCACAATAAAGATCCGATTACGCCAAATACAAACGACCTGTCATGCTGATTGGTAAAGGTCAATGTATTCCAGATTGGAATAAACACGGCAAGAAGAGCACTAAACAAGAGAAAGAGTGTTTGCGACCACATTCCAGACTGAGAAGCCACTACAGAGGCATACAGAAGGCTTGCACAGGCAGGAAGCAAAGACACATGCAATAGCGCAGTTTGTTTTCTTACAAGGCCATACAATCCAGTGATTGTGCTTATTATAAGTAGTATAAAACACAGCATACTCACAGACTGACCCAACGGAAATGAATGGAAATAGAGCACCGTGAGTGCACTTGCAAAAACGTGGATAAGAAACAGTAAAACAGTATATGTTCTAAACAGAAATAGCCCTAACAGCAATAGTGCAAGAGATCCAAATAGCAGGCCGTTTTGTATAGAACCAAACCAAAACGATGCCATACTTATGCCGGTAAACGCCAACGTAAGCACACCCTGAAATATCTGTCGCCATATGCGAGTTGTTGAACCCTTCACGTCAGAAAGAAGCAATCCAATCCCTGATGCCACAAGTACACCACGAAGCATAGGGATAATAAGAATATACATCTGTGCTGGGAATTCAGTATACGAATTAGCAAACAACAGCCAAGACGATCCTAAGATCACAGCAGATACGCCAATAAACCAATCAAACAGGCTAGGAACTTCCACGCGTTCGATTTGTGTAAAATCTTCAAAGGTATCTGCATATGAAACAGAGGTTGTAGTAACGGGATTTGTGGAATCGGACTTTGAGATAACATTTTTTCCTCCATGCAAAAATTTATCTACCTCTGATTGGGGGATACGAAACCTGCCTTTACCAATACGAACACCCTTAAGTCGTTTTTCTTTGAGGAATGTGTAGATACTGTTCGTGCTGTAACCGAGAAGTTTTGAGACTTGTGAAACTGTATATGTGGCAGGCATGGTTTTTTGTATGTAATCTTACAAGTTTGCCCAATTAACTTTACAAGTTTTCCCAAGCCCTATACATACTATGTATTAATAATACTGCAGTGTCAATACCATACATCATACTGGAACATTTCTTATCATTTTCTTATCATTTTGAATATAGCAATATGAAAAATAGTCGTGAAAATCCACTTGAATAACATGCCTACTACTGGTAGGATAAATTATCTAGCACACAAAACATGATACCGCTTACGTATACAATTACAGTAGGACAGGCTTCTTCTCTTCGTCATATTGAGACGCTCCGGGCATCACTTTCAGGAAGTGTTCTCCCTGTGTACGCGGAACGTACTCTTCGTTGGAACACGCTATTGAATACGGTTCATGATTCTCTACTACTTGCAAATCATGATGTTTCGATCAACTCAATAGAAAACGATCTCCTGTTTAGACGCGTGAAAAGGCGGAAGAAATTGACAATGACATCGTTTGAATGTGCGCATCGTATACGTGAGACATGGACTGGTACAACTAACTATCTGAATTTTGCTTCATACACAGAGCTGTTTGAACCATTTCGGGCATATGCCACGATGGACAAAAAGATGTTTATAGTGTCGTTGGATCCACTTAACAATGCTATTCAATATTTGTCTTCCGGGCACGAACCCCCTGTTATACAGGCCGCAATAATTCTTGCTATATTGCTTCACTCTGACATTCCAGATCCAATAAGGGGAGTTTGCAGCGCACTTGCCACGTATGGCGTCTTGAGCGCTCATGGGTATACGTGTCGGGATTTCTGCTCCCCTCTCCATTCTCTCGTATCTGACATCACATCCTTTCAAAAAGCGCTTGATAGTATTTCTGTGCAACGCAATCTAAATCACTGGATTTTATATTGCATGAATTCAATAGAATTATCCCTATCTAATGGGCTGAACGATATTCAAAAAGAACAATATCTGCATATGCCAAATGCATCTACCTATACACGGCTAAGTAGCAGGCAACAAGCAATACTCCGTGCATTGGACAAGCCAGGAAGCACTGTGCAAAACAGTACTGTGCGCAGAATGTTTGGGATACGCCAGCTTACAGCATCACGTGATCTGGCGTTTCTCACAAAAATTGGACTTTTGAGTGCACATGGCAAAAGCAGATCAACCACATACACAAAAATCGGTTAATTTTCTTCAGCAATAAATCACATCCCAGAGCATAATGAAAGCATAAATTATTGATTTATATCGGTATTTTTTTATATCTTTTATGCATTGTGAGACAAATAAATTATTGGAATTTATTGTCGTTACCTGTAAAAACAAATCAAAAATCTAAACCTGCATCTATGGCACTTTTCTTGAAATAACTTATTTGAAATAAAAACATATTTCGACAATAATTTTATTAATATTATTTTGTGTATACTGTGTAACGACAAATATAGTCTCTCTTGCAACATTTCATTAAAATATCTCTATAATAAGCCGCCAATATGTTAATTATATTCATATTTTGTCGTCATATTGATAATTTTCTGTAATAATTATCCGGTAATATACACTTAAAATATTACGTATATATGCAGTACGAAACGAAAAAATCATTCGTCAAATTTAAAAAATATTATTTAAAAATACACATAAGAAGAGATATATATTCCGGATATTTTTTGGGGAAATACGGAAATACATGTTATTTGATAAAAACGGTGTAGGCATAAGGTTATAGTTTTCACCATAGCGCAACCTGGTTGCCATTAAATGAAAGTGATCGCGATATACAATTACGCAGAATGTATATACATATTTTTCGCGGTTATGCACATAAACCCGGATCATCAGGATAATCTAAATAACCATATAGGAACGCTCAAAATTTATTCTAAAAAAATCATAATAGTAATATGTTTTTTTTAAACGTAGCATAGCTTTTGAAATACCACTTTAAGCTGTTATAACGGTCTATGCTTGATATTTACCTCGCACCATTAGATATCAGTCATCACCGTATTCTATGCATGTCTGCTTTGGTACCAAGGGTATACTTCAATAATCCTTCTACAGTCATTGTAGAGGCCCGTAGCCTCAAAGAATTCGCTCATAATGACATTGCACAGTAACATATTCCTGTCGTGTGTGTTGAACCATATTATTTTGATTAGGAAGGAATCTATACGTCAGGGTTTTATACGCTGTAGAGTACGTTTATACAACTGAATTGTATCTGAGATAGTCCAGATCTATGCCAAAAGCGCATTTCCAAGGAAACTCAGGTTGGTTTTCCTCATACGTCTCCCGGCGCTGTCGTCGGTCTTTCGTGTTTGATGACACGAAGTTTTTTGAAAAAGAAATACACCGTATACCAAAGTGTAACATAAAGATAGGTATCTTCTATTGCATTTACCTGTCAATATATATTCTGCAATCATACCAACTCTGCCATATTTAGAAATATTTTCCATTCTACTCTACATACATCATATTTTTATGCGCGACTGTGGCTGATTGTTTACTCGGCACTTAGCAATCAAGTCACAGAAGCAGTACTACACATTCTTTCTTTATGACAGTGTTATCAGTCCTACCCATATAGTGCCATAGCCGTATCTCAGTTAAATACTATAAGATTAAAATGACATAGATGTACAAAAATTTAGACTATAAATATTGTGTAACACCCATGTAATATGCTGTTAAATAGAGCTAAATTCTATTTAGCAGAAAATTTTATATATTGCCAGAAAATATGAGTATTAGAGGAGAATTCTGACCTTATTGTAGCTTAAAAAATTCCTTATACCGGGAATCGTTCTCTATTTTATGAACGATAATATACATAACATCACTTCCCATTCCGCAATAATCACGCAAAAATGAAATTTCTTTTTCACACGGATACGGAAAAATCCATACACTCTCCTGTACATTATAAAATCCGAGCCTTTTTATGGTTGATCTAAAAATATTTCGAAGAGTTGCTTTATGTCTTGCGACATCATAAATAATCATCCTCCATTTACCATCCCATTTTGCGGGCACAGTAATAGATAGATCCTCGAGCGTGTATTTTAAAATCCATCTCTTTCCTCGTGTAGTTAATACATAGGCTTTATCTACGATTTCTGCCAGTTTTTGAGCTTTCAGACGCTTCAATGTCCGCTTTATATAATACGGATTGTATTGTGGAAGTGTTGATGCGTCCACTGGTTGACCTACACAAATCAAACAAAGCAGATGCTGCACTGAAGCGTATTTTGTCCCGTCATGTTGGGCCGAGTTAAATCGTTCCAACATTGCTTTTGCTGTCGCAATAAGCGTTTCATGACTAGGTAATTTTATAGAATCTGCTATATCCTGTTCATCCGTTTTCATACGTAGATCTTTCCAATGAGCTTTATGATTATAGAAACGACATGTTTATATCTTTATGTGTATATTGTCGCAACTTTATTCTAATGTCAAGATGCATGTTTCACACAATTCGTATAACCATCTTTACTCTATTGCTACTTTTATACACATCACATATCTTTTCTTAACAAACATTTTATGATCGTTACACCATATTGTTTACGCTTCACATTGAGAAAATTCGTACATAAATATTTTTATTAAATTTACGCTATATTTATATTATATATATCACATCATTAGGCTCTATAACTAAATTCCTTATTCTATAATTTTAAGCTGATGATTTTATAAAATTTCCATATTCGACAAGTATTTTTTCATATAGTTGTTCGTATGAATTAACCATGTGTTGTACTGAAAATTTTTCCATTACATGTTCCCTGCATTTTTCTCTGTCTATTTCCTGAATTCTTCCCATCGCTTCAACGATACCTTCTACACCTGCATGCTGAATCATCCTTTGTGAGGATACAGGAGATACCTCTCCATCTGCAGGGGTAACGATAAAACCACTAATCCCATCTCTCACAATTTCTGGAACGCTTCCACGGTCGTATGCAATCACAGGAGTGCCGCATGCCATGGCTTCAGTCATCACGAGCCCAAAAGCCTCCTCCCAATGAATTGGAAACAAAAGAGCCTTCGCCTGTTGATAATGCGCCAACAAATGTTCCTGTTTGAGTACCGGTTCCCAAAAAACCTGTTTTCCGTCTATATGCGGTGCAATCTCGATTTCGAAATACTGTTTAGTTTCAGGCTTATTGGAAAAATTTTGGCCTACCATCATAAGTCGTTCATTCGTTTTTTTTATTGCACGAATAGCATCGACAAATCCTTTTTCAGGGACAATTCTGCCCGCTATCAAAAATTTACGTTCGCCCTCAATACCATCTGGCACAAAAAAGCCCGTATCAACGCCATTATAGACCACGTCGTAAAACGGAAATGGCAGATTTTTTGTCTGCGCCTTGCTTATACCTATGAAGTGAACATTCGGCATCCGCGAAATATCAGTCAGTACCGGAATTCTATCCGGAGTGACCGGATCATGAAACGTACAAACCATCTGCACAGTATTTGGAACTTCGTGAAGGACCTGTTGCAGCTGCTCAATGCCCTGATGTATATGAATGACTTGAATTCCAAGAGATGAAATACGGCGTACCATGTGTCGAAACAGCTTGAGAGATTGTTCATTCAAATACGCATAATACGCATCAACATCACTAAATGTCTCACGCAGTATTCCACATGGCTGTACACCACCAGTTTCAAGCCGTGCAGACGTCTCAGATCCTTCAGGGGCAAAGAGCGTTACATCATGACCGTGAGATACCAACACTGTCACCAGCTGCTCAGTAAGCACCCACGGCGCAAGAATTTTCTGTTCTCCATGAGGAATCGTATGCGCAGGAGAACTATAGATAGCGATTTTCATATTTGAGTAGAACGTATGTTACAGTCCCAGCAGTTTTTGATACACCCCCTCATATCCGTCTGTCATCGCTCCAATAGAAAAATGGTCTTCAACGTGTTTTCTGGCGGTATCACACATAGTCGTGTACTGATCAGGAGACATGTCAAAAATTTGACTCACTCTTCTAGTTAGACCTTCTATACCTTCCGATTCACTCACTAAATACCCGGTACCCTGAATAATAGTTTCAGAGACACCGCCACGGTCATAGGATACAGGAGGAGTACCACATGCCATAGATTCCACAGGCACCAGCCCAAATGGCTCATTCCATTTTGTCGGAACAAGTGTAACTTTCGCACCCTGATAGAGGGAAATGAGCTGTTCGCGATTTGTATGCTCCAGCAGCTGTATCTGATCTCCATCTATATGAGGGATAATGCGCTCCTGGAAATACTCTTTTTCCGTAATTTCTCCAGCCATAATCAGCCGTTTTTGTAGCGACTTAGCTACTTGAATGGCATCTTCCGGTCCTTTCTTTTCTGTCATTCTCCCCGCCCACAGCAGATAGTCACGGGGAGCTCCCAGAGAGCCAGGTGTGTAGATCGTTGTATCAACACCATTGTAGACCGTTCCAATAAAATTAACCCCGCCTACCCGCTGCGCGTTACTGATAGAGGTAAAGATTAGCTTCTGCCCATAGGCTGCAACAATATCCTGTTCTTCCTTTGTATCAAATTGAAATTGACGGTGAAATGTGTGAACGACAGGAGTCTTGCATGCTGCAGAAAATGGTAACGACAAAAATTGCGCATGAGAATGAATGACGTCAAATTGGTCTGCCAGCTCGTATGCACGAGCCACATGCATGAGCGGATAAAATGATGCTTGCATCGTATCTATAACTTTTCCCTGCAGACCCAGTGCCTTCGGAATGACAGATTCCAGTGTGGCTGAAGTCTGTGAGTCACCTGAAGCAAATAAGGTCACCATGTGACCACGTTTGACCAACTCTTCAGTCAAATGATAGACAACCCGCTCTGTGCCTGCATACCCCATGGGAGGAAGTGCTATCCACGGCAATACGATCTGAGCTATACGAAGAGGTTTCATACTACCAGTCTATCAAAGCACAGAAAGGGATCAAGTGATTAAACTGCTTCTGTCGTGAATTGCACGATCGCGTAAAAATGTGTCCTGTCCCGGGTGCTCTTCTTTCCATTGCTCCACGTGCGATGTGTGAGACTCTTTGAAGACTCGCCAGGCATCACGTTGTGCTCTGTATTTTTGTTCCAACAAAGATCTTGATCGCAATTCATCTTCAGGTGTATCCCCCGGTTTTTTTGCCTGATATCTATATAAAATTTCTGAAACCTCAGAAGGGTCTGTTTCGTATACTTCCGAAATCAAATCTGCATTTGCAACCAATTGTGTAAGCACCGGAGGATAGACATAGGCGTATTTGATCAGGTCAATGAGATTGTGTGTATGAACGGAAAAACCCATTCCCCGCATTCTGTCATACATGTCTATATCGACACCGTTCCAGTTGGAACTTTCCCGCCAACCGATCAGTCCTGATCGTTGATATCCGACCTTTTCAATGGCATTAAAGGCCTTCGCTAGCCGGGTTTCACTTTGAAGGAGCGTCACATTTGTACTTTCGTAAATTTTTCCGAATAATTCTGAATCACCACCGACGAATTTGCTGAGCTTATCATAGAATGAGTGATAAAATTTCGATGGAGTGTGACGCAATAAAGGTTCTGTATATCGAAATAGTGTCCCAAACGTACCATGTGTTGATCGTGTTGTCTCATTTGCAATTCGCAGTAGCTCTTTAAACTCCTTGAGCTCTGATTTTTTCGTTTTGTTTGGTTGCGCGGTATCACCGACACTGGCTTCTCCCCAATCGTGAGTGATTGCACACAATAGCAATACAGCTTTTTCATCATCGGTAAACTGTGCATCTTCAGGGACGGAGCCTTTCCAGACAGAATCCGGGTGTTCACAATATGCCAAAAATACACGTGCTGTCTCAAATGTCAGCTTGATATGTTTGAGATTATTTACATCTACACCAATCAGGTTTTCAAACTGCTCATTTGTCATCCATGAAGGTTTAAAACTCCCCCAACGACTTCGGTCCAGTAAAATATTTCCATACTGCGTGCCGCTAAACATGCTATGCACATCGGTAAATGCTATATCATCTGGTCCTACACCAATTGATGTCGGAATGTCTTGTAACCGTTCCACAGCCATATAACTATGGGATTATACTATTGAGTCGATTGAGTGTACAGACAGGAGATATGCCTCAGTGTAGTTAGGAAAATGCCCGATGATGAACATCTGTGAATCGGGTACCAGTGGCTGCAATACATTTCTCAAACACTTTTGCATTGGAAAAGATCTCCAAAAACTTAAAATCATATATAGGCATATCCGTTGTACGAAATACATCCAGTTTCATTTTTGATGCCGCAATTTGATCCAAATTTCTCCCGATTCCCTGCAACATACGATATGCTCCCTGCATACCGAGGGGTGAAAAATTTATGGAGACAGTACTGGCAAATGTGGTGAAATCGGATTCAAACATATTGTATTTATAGCCTAACAGCAATAAATCCCGTGCAATACCCCATTCCGTATGGTTAACCCGCACCGCAGCTGTGTCAGGGACATCATGAACATGATGTACGATAATCCGTTCATGAAACGCCAACGGAAATCCTGCCCTCCAATAGCGTACAGATAAATCGGATCCTTCCCCACGCATGTTAAACACATCTTCATCATATCCGCCTACCTGCCAAAAAATGTCCCTATACGTAGCCACATACCTTGAATACAGGGCCTCTATATATGCCGTATTTCCTATTCGCATCATGCGATCCTCGCTTCTGGGACGATCTTTCATTTTATCGTGCGGCCCGCCTTTCCACATCACAAATCCACCCACCATCGCAACACTTGGATGTGTCCGTAAATATTCAACAGTCTCAAGAATGGTGTTTTTCTCCACTTCCATATCAGAATCACAAAAAATCAGGATCGGATGGGACGAAGCTTTTGCTCCAGCATTTTTATTGCGGGCAATGCCTTCATGTTCTGGGCGAACGTAGCGGACTTTATCTCCATACGCAGCGTGCACCGCTGCTTTCAGAGATTCATCCGGAGTAGAATCAGACACGATTACCTCAAGTTCAAACACAGAATGTATTCCATCAGAAGCCAGTAACAGATCAAGCGTCGTGAGTGTCTGATCAATGCGTTTATATGTAGGAACTATGCAAGAAACTGCTACCATATATGTATCCTACCATACGTTTTCTTCATTTTTACCATCAAATAAACGAATGATCGGAAGTAATAACAAGTATTGAGATGGCCACACGAGGTACGCGACAAGTGGAATGTCAAAAAATCGTATATGATCAAGTGGCCAATTATGAAATACCCAGATCTGAAACGGCGCATTAAAAAGCTCTACAAACACAATACACAGAACGCTCGCCCCAACAATAGACACAAGCGGCAGAAAGTTTCCACGAAGGCAATCACGGCTCAGCGTTTCTCTGCCCAGCATAAAACAGGCAAATTCAAGCAGGAAAAAAATTGAGAGCCAGGAAAAAAATACCATAGGAACACTAACAGGCATATCAACGCGTGCAAAAATTTCGTACCAGCGGACGCCATATGTTGTTATGAGATGCATATAATACTGCCAACTCACGACGAGTCCAACAGACCCGATAATGAGCTCCATATACATGATCCACTGATATACTGTCGCCGTTGTCCTGCTCATCCTTCCGGCACGAACCAAATATTCCCAGTGACGACGAAATACCTTGTAAAATATATAGAGTATGATGCCAAAAAGCATATAGCCAATCGGTGCAAAAAAGAGCAGATACCAAATAGGATCAAATCCGGGATAGTACCAGAGCCTCGTCATAAACGCTCCTGAAGCATCATTGATAAGATTCATGAAAAATCCTGCAGCAGCAAGCCGTTTTAATTTGTGTAACTGATCTTTTCTATGGGGGAAAATAGAACCATTCCCCAGGTGTTTATTCACATTGTCACCGATCAAAAAAACAGAAATCCAACTCAATGCCAGTGGCAAACAACGCCAAATAGTTGGAGACATCGGCACAATGAGTAAATAGAGAAAACTGATGAGTAGCCCAAGGATTCCGAATGCTAACTCATGCGTATAGATAATATAGATCAACGTTTTACCCATGTTTTTTTGCGAGCTTCCAGTAATGATTAAAGATACTGCGCTGCATATCTGCAATTGCCTCGTTATACATTTCCACACCCATAACTTCATCACCATTCCAATAGGAAATTGCCACCACATCGTTATAAATCTCCATTCCATGCGTAATATTCAAAACAGTCGGTGAAATACTCCTCCACTCCCTATTTGGCCATTCTTCTTTAAACGGACCTTTTTGCGGGTTTCTCGTCTGCAGCAAAGCAGGATGTCGTAATTCCCTATTTTTTATACTACTTTTTATATACTCACTCTCCCAATTGCGAAAAAACGTGTAGCCAACCGCTTCTTCCCATACGGTGTGCACATACGTTAACTGTTCTCCTTTGGTCCTCATGGTATTCCATAACATTTGGCGAAGTCCGTCCCGCCCTTTGTAATGCAAGACTTTTGTTGACACTACATCCTGCCGCAACGAAGCAATTTGGTCTGAAAATGCATTGAACGAACCTGCCAACGCATCAAGTGAGGCTTTTTTTTGCATGACCAATAATCGCATGCGTTCAATAGAAGAAGCACGATATAGTTTTGTTTTATGTGACAATTCCTCTTCAATAATCCCTTCACTCACCCATCCCTCAATAGATCTGTAGAGTTTTGTACGCTCAATACGGGTTTCTCTGGAGATTTGTAGCAGCGTCTGTGGTCCCTTAGCGGCAAGCGTACGGTATAGTTTAGCCCCTTGAGGGTCTATACCGAGGTTTTCAAGATAGGAAATGATTTCGTCATGCATATTTATTTTGTATGTCATCCCCGACCTGATCGGGATCTATTGAATAACTCAAACACATTGATTCCCGCCTTCGCGGGAATGACATTTACTAGCATCTGTGCATATTTTGCACAACTGTTTGAACAACGTCAATAGATCAATCATACTGGCGCGTATGAACAGGACAGAAATAAAAAAGATTGCCCGGGAGATCATTGATTCGAACATCTATCTGACCCTTGCAACAACAGATGGAAAACGAGTTTGGGCATCCCCACTCTTTTACTGTACAGACAAAAAAAACCGGTTCTACGTCATTTCACAGCCCGGCAGTCGTCATATACAAAATATATTGTCAAATCAATCCATTTCATTTGCCATATTTGATTCGCATGCACCGGAGGGTAAAGGAAACGGCCTTCAAGGTGAAGGAAGTATGCAAGAATGCAAAGGCAAAGCCGTATCGTATGCACTTCGTTGGTATCATACAGATTTTTTACCATGCACCAACGAATCATTTACCAAAGGACCGTATAGATTGTATAGAATCACACCAACACGTACATATATTCTTGATCCTGAAGCGTCTGTAGATAAACGAATCCGGGTGCGGTAAAAAACAACCCATCACACAAACATACAATCAACATATCAACAACTACACGCGAAGTGTGTAGAATCTTATATGTTGAAGGAATTCCTCATGATGTGTACACAGCGGATGACCGGTCCGAGCACGCACTCCTTACGTGTGCTGAATATTCAGCCTGTGTACAATGAACCTAAAAATGAATTTCACTTATTGCGTCGATTATCCGTCCGATACCATGGATAACCATCAATAACGCAATAAGGGCAACACCCGAAAATGCCGCATAGGCTCCGAACGTTGCATGTGCAGGACCGATTCCATACGCCATCAACAATACCATGGCAAGAAGTGAAAACGGCCAGTACTGTACTGAAATCTTTGGAATTTGAGTTAGAAAGTTCATGAGGCAGTCACCTCCTTTCTCTCAGTTTTGGGGAGTCGAAAATATCGCGGTCGGATAGTTTATTTCTCCTCAAAACGGATCAATCGGAAGCGCCTGTTTGTGTGATGGTAAAGAGCAAAACTATTGGTCTTTGCAGAAGATATCAGAAGCTAAACGGATATTCAATAGTAGAATTACTTATACTTTCTTCGCCACGTATGGTTTCACCATACGAAGATATTCTTTAGAGGTGTATGCATATTTTTTATAGATCGTAGTAAATTGTTCTGCAATCCGGTCCCACGTATATCGCTTTACCACCATATCGTATGAGCGCTCTGCCATTTTCAGTCGCAACTTATCATTTGCAAGAAGGATGTTTACTTTATCTGCAATTTCCTGACTTTTCCTGACGTGAACTAAAAACCCATTGTACCCGTCTTTTATAAGTGACATGACTCCACCCGCACGGGTAGATATAACAGGAGTTTTTGCTGCCATAGCCTCCAAGACGACAAGACCAAGTGGCTCTTTCCATGTAGACGGCGCCACATACACATCCGCCCGGGCATAAAAGGATTTATATCCGATATGACTTCTGGGGCTCATATAGCCTAAAATTCGACAATTTGTCACTTTGAGGGTGTCGATGAGTTTTTGCAGGTTTTCCCGCTCCGGACCATCTCCAAGGATCAACACTTCACCATTTATCTGTTTCGCCGCGCGGATCAGATAGTCCACACCTTTTTGAGGAGTCAACCGCCCGGTAAAGAGTACCACTTTTTTGCCCTTCAGACCGTATTTTTCATCTATCTCCGCTATAGTCTCTTCGTCACGCTCATACTCTTTTAGATACACGCCGCCTGGAATAGTTCGAAGCCGACGGTCAAATTCAGTGCCAAACATATCCAAAAACCATCGTCTGGTAAATGCACTATTGGCCGTAATCATGGCCGCTACATTGAATGCATCGCGGTTAAGGCCAATCATGCGTTTATCACGGTTAAAGTAATGCAGATCACTCCCATGCGTGGTAACCACATAACGGATACCGTACATAATCTTGGCAATACGGGCTACGGGAGGCAAAAATGCAGTGTGAAACGCATGTACAATTTCCGGTTCAAAGTCTTTCACGGCTGCAAGCGTGGCATTTATATATGTGGTATAAATACGACCTAATTCAATACCTGTCATGTCTTCGTATTTTTTGATTTCAGGCAGTTCAGGATTGCCCACAAACACACCCATTTGAGGAGGTGTGACTAAATAATGCTTTATACCGGGAAGCGTACGATGTTCGGGGGAAACGATACATACTTCATTACCATCTTTGACCATCTCCGCAGCCAGAGCCCTGAGCCAGGCGCCCGAGCCATTCCCCCAAAGCGGAAACATGTAGAGGAACATGATTTTCATCGGGTTGTAGATTTTTCAGGCAAATCGCCGATTATGAAAGAAATATTCTTTCAGTCGACTCCTGATCAACCTCCCTCCTTGACTAGTTTTAAGGTATTTTTCACGGCGTTTTGCATCCTCCATGTTTCGACAGGCTTCATAATATATGAGCATCCATGGTTTGTAAGGCTTTGTTGATTGATTCAGTCCAAGATTATGTTCTTTCAGTCGACGTTTCAGATCTTCTGTATACCCAATATATAGCTTGGATTTTATTGTACTCTCAAGGGCGTACACATAAAAGAACATAATCTTCTGAAAAATTCACTACCCGACGAATAACTGTATTATACCCTACTAACTGTAGTAAAAGCTAAATTAGCTTCAGATATTATCTTATAGTATTGATTATGCGATCGTTTTTTGCTATAATTTAGCGTTGTGCACTATCTCCATCCAATAGCGGATACATGATACTGTACGAAATATAATATTTGCACATTGAAATTTTTGCGGAATTAGCCTTTCCAAATAGAGTGAACTCCCACACGGTTTTGAATAATCGAGATCGTCTGGTAGTTCATTCTAACTGAAAGGAGGTGAGATCTCTCATGGTAGAAAGTAAGGAAGATGCCAAAAATGCTCTTAAAAAATTCCTTCATATTGAGCATGAAATTTTGGCTGATGTACGTGGGCCTTTTGGCTCTTTTGGCGGCGCATACTACCTCGTCATTTATGAAGAAAAACGTTACAACGTCTTCAAATCTGACGGGCGAGTAGAAAACGCCTAGTATTCTATCCCATCCCTAGCTCTTCAATGCATGAAATATGGGCATGCAGCACCAACGAAGATGAAATTATGAGTCAATGTTTATGGCAAAACGACCAGCAAGTCCGAAAGATGTAATTGACCTACTCCCTGAAGTACATTGGGAACAAAACCAAGTGCTGATACTGGGACACATCGGTGATTTTCTTCTTAAAAGAGACGAGAATTTCGTTGAATGCTCGTTTCGAAGTCCAAAATACGGAGATTTTGGACCTCAACTAATCACGGCTACCACAATTGGGCCGGATGCATTCAGGGAGTTTCTGAAACTTCTCGCTGAGAGAATCCCGTTAGTAAGAAACGAATGCTATGTCCTAATCACATATCTTGAGCAGCGATTCAAGATATAAATTCCGCAAAAAACATTGTGCAAAAGGCACCGACGATTGAATCGTTCCATAGCTACGGCTTTGGAATTGCTTGTTTGAGACTAATCCTCTCACTCAATACTATTCATGACATCGGTGCTTTTTTGCGGATTTTACTATATCAATCTATATAAATAGTATATGTATATATACTAGCCATACAATGCCGCTTCGTTAGTGGGTCTTAACGGGATTTTTTCTGAAGTGCATCTACCAGGATGAACCATATGAACTTGAGTAGTGCTATTTGCCGTACTATCCTCCATGGTTCAAGCAATAATCTCCATAACCATTTTAACCCAATGTTACCAACCCACGTGGGAGCACGCGGAACATTACCTGCAATTTCATCAAACGAACCGCCAACACTCATTAACAGTATAGGGTTCGTGGTTATTTGTTCATTGTTCATAGATTTTTCCCCTGTCTTACCACGAACTATGAACTCAAGACTCTGAACAAGTTTATCTATAAAGTACTCCTGCTTCGGCGCACCGAGCGCAACAAAAACCATGCCAATATGCTGTTTTTGAAGAGTTTGAGCCAGCTCTATGAAATAATCATCTATAGAGCCGTTCATGGCAAGTCCTGACGACCCAATAGTAAATAGTGGAGCGTCCATTGCGACACCACGAAGGCCAGGATGTTTTTGTCGTAAGCACTCAAAGGTATTGACTGCTACTTTTGTTTTTCCCCCAATAAGTGCTATTGGAACGCGACGTTCTTCTGCTACTGCTACTAAATCCTCCATAAATTCAATACCCGGAATTGTTTCGTCAATTGAATATGCAACTGGTGCAGTGGAAAATTTTGCCAGTATTCTGCTTGCCCACACCAGACCAATTCCGTCCGGGAGCGCCACATCGGCCTTATTCAGTAGTTCTGTAAAGTGTGGATCATGCACTGCATAGACAAGTTGTTCCGGGTTTGGAGTGACAATCGTCACTGTTTTTTTTACTTTTTTCCCCTTTTCTGCACTCACCCATGAGCCGGAAACCAGATACTTTTCTATATGCTCTAGGATTTCTTTTTTAGAGGATTTTGTTATATTTATTCCCCGTATTTTTACCGTATCTAGACCCATATAAAAATAATTAAAAGTTAAAAATTAAGAATTTAAATTTAGTAAAAACTACTCTGGGCTATATTTTATTTTATTCGACAAATTATATTTTATTGATTATTTTCGTCGATATTTTTAAATTATAAGTCATAATATATTTTTACACTTTTAACTTTTCATTTTTATTTTCTATTGATGCTTCTCCTATACAGCTCTATATTTTCAATTGCAACCCCGGTGCCGCGAACAACACAGAGTAACGGATCCTCAGCAACATGA
>CAYSEV010000021.1:0-20273 GCA_964430295.1 uncultured Gammaproteobacteria bacterium | reverse complement strand
GAAGAAAAAGTTGATCATATTATAGAAGGTATCATCGAAAAAAAATTAAAGACACCAAAATTATTCACGCAGATGATGTGATACAATCTATCTATGAATTCTCTTGATGATATTGTAGCGCTTGCTAAGAGACGGGGATTTGTATATCCAACAAGTGAGATTTACGGCGGGTTAATGAGTTCATACGATTACGGTCCCATGGGAGCTGAGCTTTTGCGCAATATTAGAAATGCGTGGTGGGAAACATTTATACATAAACGTGATGATATGGTCGGATTGGATTCTCAAATCCTCCTTCACCCCGATACATGGGTGGCTTCCGGTCATGTTTCGTCTTTTTCCGACCCACTTGTGGAGGATACGAAGACGAATAAACGATACAGAGCTGATCACCTTATAGAGGCATGGTTGAAAAACCATCCTGAAGTTTCAGTTATTGTCGAAGATTTGACTGTAGAGCAGATGGGTGAATTTATAACTTCTCACAAACTCCTGAGTCCGGATAAAAACCCAGTTTCAAAACCTCAGAAATTTAACTTATTGTTTGAGACAAAACTCGGTGTAGTTGAGGGGAAGAAGTCTATTGTGTATTTGCGTGGTGAGACAGCTCAAGGTATATTTACGAATTTTAGAAATATAGTAGATTCTAATCGTGTATCACTACCGTTTGGAGTGGGTCAGATTGGAAAGTCATTTAGAAATGAAATTACAACAGGTCAATTTATATTTAGAACGTTAGAATTGGAACAGGCGGAAATTGAATATTTTTTTGATCCTGAAATTACGGATTGGAAAACGCTATTTGACGGATGGAAGGATAGTATGTGGGGTTTTATTCGGGACACCATCGGGATTAACGAAGAACATATCAGATGGCGAAGACACACAGACAAAGAACGCAGTCATTATAGTCAGGACACGTATGATTTGGACTATGAATTTCCATTTGGTTGGAAGGAGCTTTGGGGTATAGCCTATAGAACCGATTATGATTTGAAACAGCATGCAAACCTTTCCGGTAAAGATCTGACATGGTTGGATCCCCGTACGGGTAAACGGTGTATACCTCATGTTATCGAGCCTGCGGTGGGCATAAACAGACTTTTCCTTATGGTGTTAGCAGATGCATTTACCAAAGAGGAAAAGCGTATTGTGCTCAAGCTTAAACCTGCTCTTGCTCCGTATTCAGCGGCTGTATTTCCTTTAGTGCCAAATAAACCAAATATTGTCGAAAAAGCGAGAGAGGTGTACAACATGTTGAAAGTTAAATTTCCAATTGCATGGGATGATAGGGGAAATATCGGCAAACGGTACATGGCTCAGGATGAGATTGGTACACCATTTTGTGTTACAGTAGACTATACGACTCTTGAAGACGGGACTGTGACCATTCGACATCGCGATACAACAGCTCAGGAAAGAATTTCTATTGAAAAGTTATCTGCGTGTATACAAGCTCATTTGAAAGGAGAGTAGTATGAAAAAATTATCTATCATCTTTGTTATTTTAGCGCTATTGTTAGTCGGTACCGGTTTTGTTGTTTATAAATCTGTTTTTACGAGTACTACCAAGTCAAAGCCATCAACTACTGAAGAAGATATTATTGAGACATTACCACAGGTGGATGCCTCGGTGCTGATAGATGTTAAAAAAAGTACTACAAAGGATAATACGGTAGTTATGAAAGTGACCGGCTTGGCCGGAAAAATGACATCGGTAGGTTATGAGTTGACCTATGATAGTCAGGGGCTGATTAAAGGTGTCAATTCAGGAAGTAAGCCAATCGAGACATCAGGACAAAATGAGTTTGAACGGGATATTTATTTAGGCACATGCTCACGAAATGTTTGTAAGGCCGATACGGGTGTGAATAAAGTATCAGTAGCTATGGAATTTACTGATAAGGATGGCAAAAAAAGTCAGTTCACCAAAGATTTTGACTTATAAGCAGCTAATTTCAATGGTTGTCGCATCGTAATAATGGCTACTTATTTTCTTCTTTGATAGGCACACCTTTTTTCTAACCGCTATATGGTATTTAGCATGCGTTAGCTTCCTTGTTCTTTCCTCAAAATACTTTTTTTTAGATCCTTTTATCTATGTTTTACATATTTTTCGTACTCCAAACTGAATATGTAACTCTTTAAATGAGTGTGTTTACTGTATCCTTCGTGAAATAACCCCTTGACTTGTCGTGAAAAATGGGTAACTATGGATATTAGTGGGAGGAAATGGTAATATCGATTCATGAAGTTATTCCTTGGGGAATATGACCATGCTTTAGACGAACGGGGCCGGATTACGCTCCCGAGAAAGATTAGGCAAGAGCTTGAAGAGAGGGAAGTGGTACTGTCACGCGGATTTGATACCTGTATTTTTGGATTTGATAAAGAGAGCTGGGAGAAGCAAGCGACAAAACAATTGGAAGCACCTGTTACAGATGAGAAAGCGCGTGCAATTCGACGATATATGTTCGCTGGAGCGGAGAAAGTTGAAGTTGATAAGCTTGGTCGTATTTTAATGCCTGCGCTCCTTAAGGAATACGCAAAAATCGGTAAAGATGTCAAAGTGATCGGAGCCGGCGATCATTTTGAAATATGGGATGCTGCATCATGGGCAACATACGAAGCGACGCTTCAAACACCATGAGCACGTATCATACACCAGTATTGGTAGAAGAGGTCATACAGGGATTACACATTATCTCTGGGAAGAAATATATTGATGCGACATATGGTGGAGGTGGTCACGCTAAGGAAATTGTTAAAGGTGGAGGGATGGTCCTTGGAATAGATGCGGATGAAGATGCTGTAAATAGAGTTGAGTTGCAAGATAACCTGTTAGTTGTTCATGGCAATTTTCGAGAAATTGTGAACATTGCACAGCAAAATGGGTTTGATCAGGTGTCTGGAATTCTCATGGATCTTGGTGTATCAAGTTTTCAATTAGATACACCGGAAAAAGGATTTAGTTATCGATTTTTGGAAAGTCCGCTGGATATGAGATTGGATCAGACAAGAGGACAAACGGCAGCGGAATATATAAACAGTGCGCCAGAAAATGAACTATATGAAATTTTTACAAAATATGGTGAGGAAGAGCGTGCTAGGCCAATTATTCATGCTCTTATCCGCACCCGTCAGATAAAAAAAATAACTGCGGTGGGACAATTGCTTGAGAGTATAGATCATGCAATTGGTTCTTATCCTGATAAATATGGGGTGTATTCAAGGGTATTTCAATCACTTCGTATTTATATAAACGATGAAATGAATGCATTGAAAGATGCATTGTTAGGGACAAAACAGATATTGGTACCGGGTGGAAGGTTGGCAGTAATAAGTTTCCATTCCCTGGAGGACCGAATAGTAAAACAATTTATGCGTTCAGAGGGTTGGAAAAATATCTCTAAAAAACCAATTATTGCCTGTACAGAAGAAACAAAAACAAATAAACGATCGCGTAGTGCCAAGTTGCGTATTGTAGAAAAACTATGAAGCACATTGTTCGATATATATTGTCAATCGCACCAATTTGCGCAATTGTATTAGGGATTATTGAGCTTATCGTGTCTAATCAGTTTGTCGGATCAGGCAAGGTAATACGCACAGCTGATATCTCGATAGATTCAATACGGTCTGAAAATGCTATCCTCGAACAACAAGTTGCATCGGCTTCTTCTCTCATGACCATTTATGCAAAAGCAAAAGATAATGGGTTTGTTGAAGCAAAAACATCACAATATTTAACTATTGCCCCCTCTCAGCTTCCTGTGGCATTTAATACGACACAATAATCGTACTGTTCGTGATGTATTACAATGTATCATATTGTATGTGATAAGAATTTTGATAACCTGGGTTGTGTTTGCAAACATATGTGCACAGGGTATAGTAAATAATATATGTCTAGGGTATCTGTCGGATTTTTCATTATTGTATGTGTATTTATCTTGATCGTTTGTAAATTATTTTATTGGCAAATAATCTCCGGTGAATCGCTTCGAATGCAAGCCGAAAAACAATACTATTTGGAATTTTCACTACCTGCAACACGTGGGTCTATATTAACTTCTGACGGTAGTCCTTTAGTAATCAATTCTCCGGCATTTCTTGCATATGCACAACCTAAATTAATTAAAAATCCTGTAGATTTCGTTACACAGATATCAAAATATTTGCCTATTGATTCTAAAAATACACTCGAAAACATTACAACAGAAGGCAGGGTTTGGGTTCCAATTGCACATAAGGTAGATACTGCTATTGCCCAATCGCTTCGGGCTCTTCACCTTGATGGTTTAGATTTTGAACAGGAGTCTAAACGATATTACCCTGAAAGTTCTATGGCAGCTCACCTCTTGGGATTCGTTGGATCTGACCAAAATGGGAATGATAAAGGATATTTTGGACTGGAAGGGTATTACGATAGAGAGTTGCGTGGCATAGATGGCTTTTTACAGCGCGAAAAAGATGTACATGGTGCTCCTATAGTCATTGGTGAAGAAAAAAGGATTGAAGCGGAAAACGGACGAACATTTATACTATGGATAGATAGGGTTATCCAGCGGAGCGTAGAAAAACGTTTGCTCGAAGGAGTATCGAAATATGGAGCACTGGCTGGTTCTGTGGTAGTTATGGATCCTAAAACGGGAGGAATACTCGCTATGGCTTCAGTCCCCTCATACGATCCTTCTCAATTCTCAGATTTTGATAAACAAGTATACGTTAACCCTGTGGTTGGATCCAGTTACGAACCTGGTTCCACCTTTAAGGTATTAGTCATGGCCGCCGCACTCAATAGTGGAGTCATTGAAGCGACAACTGAAATGGATGAAAATGGTCCTACCCAAGTAGGCGGATACTCAATAAGGACATGGGATAATACATATAGGGGCAGACAATCTATGTCTGAGATTATCCAACACTCTTCAAATGTGGGTATGGTATTTGTACAGCAAAAGATGGGAAGAGAACCATTTTTACGATTCTTGCATGATTTTGGATTCGGAAAACCGTCGGGTATTGATCTTGAAGAAGATCAATCTGCAGATCTACGACCTGATTCAGAGTGGAAGGATATAGACTTAGCGACCGCTTCATTCGGGCAGGGTATTGCTGTAACACCTATCCAAATGGTTCGTGCTGTCTCAGCAATTGCAAATGGCGGCTGGTTACTGCAACCAAAATTGTTAAAGAAAACAGTTGACTCAAAAGGCAAAGAGGTGGAAATACCTCCATCAAAAGGCAAGCGGTTATTAAGTAAAAAAACAACTGATCTTACAACAGAAATGATGATTAATGCTGTAGATAATGGTGAGGCTAAATGGGCAAAGCCAAAAGGGTATCGCATAGCCGGTAAAACAGGAACTGCACAAATAGCTGTTTCAGGCCACTATGATGAGAAAAAGACAATAGCATCGTTTGTCGGATTCGCACCTGCAGACGACCCACAGTTTGTTATGCTTGTAACACTTCGTGAACCCACAAGCTCACAGTGGGGATCTGAAACCGCTGCCCCCTTATTTTTTTCAATTGCTAAAGATATATTTTTGTACAAGGGAATAGCCCCTCAATTATAGTCCTATATTACTCCTTACTCTGTCTATCATGATATAATAAAAGCTATGATTCGAGGCATTAAATCCGTTTATCATTTTATAGTCGCCTTGCTTGCCAATATCTGGTACGGATTTCCTGGTAAAAAAATAACAGTTATTGGTGTAACAGGAACAGATGGGAAAACAACTACGACGACACTGATCTATGAGGTCCTTAAATCTGCAGGGCTAAACGTATCAATGATTTCATCTGTGCATGCAGTTATTGGTGGAAAATCATATGATACTGGTTTTCATGTGACCACACCTGACGCTTTTTTCGTTCAAAAATATTTACGGCAAGCTGTTGATCATGGAGACACATATATGGTTTTAGAAGTAACCTCACATGGATTGGCTCAACATCGTGTTTTAGGTATACCGTTTGAAGTTGGAGTCATCACCAATATTACTCATGAGCATCTAGACTGGCATAAAACATTTGAACATTATAAGCAAACAAAGCTGTCATTACTCACACGGGCTAAAATAGCAGTAGTGAACAGAGATGAATCAGATGTATACGCAGATGCTATGCCACTACTTCGGCGAAAACGCGTAATTACCTATGGTATACGAAGAGACGCTCAAGTAACTCCTGTTACGCATGCTTTTACAACACCCCTACCAGGAGAATTCAACAGATATAACTGCCTTGCTGCAATATCGGTAGCCGAGGTGTTTGGAATTCCGTGGAGCGTAACGAAGCAAGCTATCCGAAGATTCAGTGGCATTCCTGGTCGAATGGAGCTTGTGGAAACAAATCCGGTTAAAATAATTGTGGATTTTGCACATACACCAAATGCAATTGATAGAGCTTTGAAAACTGCACGGACAATGACTAAAAAAAGACTTATTCATGTTTTTGGAAGTGCAGGTTTACGCGATGCATCTAAACGCCCTTTGATGGGCGAAGCGTCCGGTCGTTATGCAGATACTATTATTTTGACTGAAGAAGATTATAGGACTGAAGATGTTGAAAAGATTATGAATGAAATCGAATCTGGTATCCCTGTAGGTCCGACTGTATATAAGATTCCTCAAAGGGGCAAAGCTATTGCGCATGCAATTGCGCTGGCAAAAAAAGGCGATTGTATTATCATAACTGGTAAAGGGCATGAAAAGAGTTTATGTCGTGGGACCGTTGAATATCCATGGAGTGATCAAAAAGAAGTAAAGCGAATTGTCTCCAAAAGTAAGCATTTATAAGGTATAGAATACGAAGTCATGACGTTGAACGTATACACATCATACATAGAATCTCGTATTCTTTCTGATGTCTCAACTATTTTGCATGGGTTTTCCTGTAAAGCATCCGGAGATATGAGAAAGAAAGAAGTAGTAACACAATTCCAAAAAGAATTATGCATACCCGGTGTTTTTTTTCAACCAAAACAGGTGCATGGAGATTCTATAATAATCAACCCGGTTTCAGGTACTCATATTGAAGCAGATGGTGTTTTAGTGTTGCGCAAAAATTCGCCAGTGAGTTGTATAGGCGTTCTTACTGCCGATTGTGTCCCTATTCTTTTCACTGACACAGAGGGTTCATATATTGCAGCAGTACATTCAGGATGGAAGGGTACACATAAAAATATAGTAAGAACGATGATGCAACATATTATTCATGCAGGTATACAAATAGACTCTGTTCGTGTTGCAATAGGTCCTCATATTGGCCCCTGTTGTTATACTATACCATTTGATCGTATAGCTTTATTTTCAAAACAATACAATACTATATCAGAGTTTGCGTATCAAATAGATACAGAGTGGCATTTGGATCTAGGGAGACTTATACTTAAACAATTGGAACAATTCGGTTTAAGGCAACATCAAATAGATACCGGTGTTTTTTGTACACGTTGTCAGAAAGACACATTTTATTCTTATAGGCGTGATACAAAAGAATCGTTTGGTGAAATGATAGCGATGATTGGATTTCGATAATATATCTATATGCAGATATCAGATTTTTCAAACATTAAAAAAATTCACATGGTTGGGATCAAAGGAATAGCCATGGCTGCGTTCGCTTTATGGGCGAATGAATCGGGTATTATGGTTACAGGCTCCGACGTCGAAGATCATTTCCCCAGTGATGATATTCTTTTATCACGAAAAATAGATGTGTATAGAGGTTTTAGACAGACACATATATCCAGCGACAATCCCCCTGACTGTGTTATATATACCGGTGCCCATAAGGGAAGAGCAAATATTGAAGTACAGGAAGCAATATCAAAAGGAATTCCGGTTATAGCTCATGGTCAAGCATTGGGAATAGCAATGCAAACTAAAAGGCAAATTTCTGTTGCAGGCAGTCATGGCAAAACCACAACGTCCGCAATGATTGCAACAATTTTCATGTCAGCTGGTAAAGATCCTTCATATGCAATTGGTTGCGGGGAAATTAGAGGTCTAGGAGCTCCTGGTCATGCCGGAAAGGGTAGTGTATTCATAGCTGAAGCAGATGAATATATAACAGATCCAATACACGACAGAACTCCAAGGTTTTTATGGCAGAAGCCGGAATATCTGGTAGTGACGAACATAGACTTTGATCATCCTGATGCGTATGAGAATATCGAACAGGTTCAAGAAGCGTTCCTATCCTTTCAAAAACAATTAGTTGGGAAGAAGGTTACTATAGTAAATGCGGATGATTCTAAAAGTTCGATACTCTATAACAATACAGCAGTAAAGGCTGTATTGTATGGACAATCTAATAAAGCAGATTACTGTATACAGGATATTCAATATAGTGATGGTGCAACGAGGTTCGCTCTATCGCATAATGGAGAAAAATTAGGAATTATTACACTTCACGTGCCTGGACTGCATAATGTATCAAATGCTGCTGCTGCTGCTGTGACATGTCTACTGGAAGGATTTTCATGGGAAATGATAACTGACGGTCTATCCAAATTTGGTGGAGCAAAACGGCGGTTTGAGTTGTTAGCTCGCCATCACGAGATTCGATATTTCGATGATTATGCGCACCATCCCAAAGAAATTCATGCAACACTTCAGGCTGCCAGAGGATGGTTTCCTCAATCTCGTATAGTCGCTGTGTTTCAACCCCATACCTACTCAAGGACAAAATCATTGTTATCAGAATTTTCCCAAGCTTTTTCCGATGCAACAATTGTAATACTTGCAGATATTTACGCATCTGCGCGTGAAACTGATACGTTAGGAATTTCGGGAGAAGGAGTATATAAAGAAATTAAAAAATATCACAATTATGTCTATTTTTCACCTAAAAAAGAAGATGTCCTACAAACACTCCAATCGATTCAAAAACCAGGTGATGTCGTTATTTTTATGGGAGCTGGTGATATTTTTTCATGGGAACCAGAGCTGGTAAATACATTAACTCATTCAATATGAATGCTCCATATACTTCACAAATCGAACATATGAAGGCAACATTTGGCAACGTTGTTCAAACCGACGTTTTACTTGCACCATATACGACTTTTAAAATTGGAGGACCTGCAGATATCTTTATAGATGCTAAGACAACTGATCAGTTTGTCTCATATATACGAATGGCACGAACTTTGCAGCTACCCGTCTTTATCCTTGGAGGTGGAACAAATGTACTTATTGGTGATAAGGGGATTCGTGGGCTAGTCATAAAAAACTCAACAAGAAATATAAAAATTCGAAGCATCGTTGGTACTGAAAAATCAGGTATAACAGCAAAAAAAGCATATGTAGAAGCGGATTCAGGAGTTTTGCTTAATAGTTTGGTACGCTATACCGTGGAGGAAGGATTAGGTGGATTACAGATGCATTTAGGTCTACCGGGTACAGTAGGTGGAGCGGTATACATGAATTCCAAATGGACAAAACCTATCGGATATGTTGGGGATTGCGTATATAGTGCCACTCTCCTTTCTGAAGATGGCAGCATACGTGATGAACCAAAATCATATTTTCAATTCTCATATGATTACAGTATTCTACATAGGACTGCGGATATTTTGTTATCGGTACTATTTGAGTTTTCAAAATATGATACTAAAAGCCTTTGGGATATAGCCAATAGGAGTATCGCTCACCGCAGAGAATCACAACCCCAAGGTGTAAAATCAGCAGGGTGCATATTTAAAAATATCACGGAAGAAATTGCTTTGACGCACAATACTCCTGAACATACCACGTCGGCGGGGTATTTGATTGATTCCGTAGGATTAAAGGGATCTCAACTGGGGGGAGCAATGGTCTCTACACAGCATGCAAATTTTATTGTGAATACAGGAAAAGCAACTGCTTCCGATGTGCTACAATTAATTAAGAGAGCAAAAGATCAAGTAAAACAACGGTATGGTATTGTTCTAGAAGAAGAGATTATAACTGTCGGAGAATTTTAATTATGGAAAAATTTATCGTTTCTGGGGGTGTAGCCTTGCAAGGCGATGTTACAATAAGTGGGGCTAAAAATGTTGCATTAAAAGTCCTCGTTGCAGCTCTTCTCACCGATGATACGTTGATCATTCACAACGTTCCACGCCTCAGAGATGTATATTTTATGTTAGAGGTATTGGAACATTTGGGTATAACGCATATATTTGAAAAAAACACAGTTACACTCAAACATAATGAATTTAAGTCTATATCTGTTCCGTTGGATGTTGGCGCAAGACTTCGAACCTCATCTATGGTTATAGGGCCGCTCCTCGCTCGTCGTGGTGAAGCAAAAATTCCAAATCCCGGTGGCTGTAGGCTTGGCGCTCGCCCGATTGATAGACATATAGAGGGACTTAAAAAAATGGGTGCAACAATTGACTACAAATCACAGGATGGCTATTTTTATGCTCAGGCAAAAAAGCTTACAGGAGCAGTTATCGAATTTGAAAAAAATACACATACTGGTACAGAAACGTTACTTCTTGCTGCTGTACTAGCTAAAGGGACAACTATTTTAAAAAATGCTGCAGAAGAAGTGGAGGTGGATGGCCTTATCGAACTTCTAAACTCTATGGGTGCACGTATAGAGCGAAGTGCTCCACGCGAAATAACCATACAGGGAGTAGAACAACTGCATGGAGTTGAATTTACCGTAATGCCGGATAGGAATGAAGAGGTAACATTTGCGATAGCCGCAGCTATTACAAAAGGATCTATCACGGTAAAGCAATCGCAGCGACACATGCTAACGTCTTTTTTAGAACAATGTAAAAAAGCGGGATTACACTATGAAATCGTAGATGATACAACGACTCGTTATTTCGCAGATGGAGTCATAATCCCTACCGATATTGAGACATCTATCCATCCCGGGTTTATGACTGACTGGCAAGCGCCCTGGGCGGTTCTTATGACCCAGGCACAAGGAATTTCTACCATACATGAAACTGTTTTTGAAAGCAGATTTTCTTATGTACAAGAGCTCAAAAAAATGGGTGCAACAATCGAGTTCTACAGTCCGCAGATTAAAGACCCTGAAGCATTTTATAACTTTAACTGGAGTGACCGTATTGAAGGGTATCATCAGGCTATACGTATAAGTGGAAAAACACCGCTTCATGAAGCGGTTCTCACAATTGATGACTTACGTGCCGGTGCGACTGTTGTACTGGCCGCTCTTATTGCTGCAGGAGAAAGCACTGTTTATGGCATAGAACAAGTTGATAGGGGATACGAACAGTTTGAAACACGTTTACAAGCATTGGGAGCAAAGATAAAGCGAGTAAAGGAGGATAGTGTATGAATAATCTGACTGCTGTAGTACTTGCAGGTGGAGTCGGAAACCGTTTTTGGCCATTTATTACGGATAAAATCTTGTTTCCCTGGTTTGGAAAACCATTTATAGAGTATTCGGTTAATCGCGTATTACCAAAAGAAGTGACAAAAGTAGTTCTTGTATCAAATCCTACAAATCATGCGCATTTAACTTCTCTGAGATTCAATGTACCTTCAGTAACAGTGATGCAACGCAGCGCTCTTGGAATTTCTGACGCGTTATTAACTGCTGAAACTGAAATAGAAAACAAATCGCTATTAATTATAAATGGTGACGATGTTACCAACGATAATTTATTCACGGCTGTCTTGCAAAAAGCTCAGAGTACACATGCGTTTGGGGTTATTCCTGCATTTGTGACCTCCGAGTATTTTCCGGGTGGATATCTCAGCGTAACAGGGCAAACTATCCATGAGGTTGTTGAAAAACCGGAAAGGGGACAGGAACCCAGTAAATTGGTTGCTATGCTTGGTCATTATATTTCAGATGCCAATGAACTTTTGCACGAATTGAAACATACCCATAGTGATGCAGATGATGTGTACGAAAAAGCGCTTACAACTCTTATGAAACGTCATGAGTTTGTTGTGCACACGCATTCCGGTTCATTTGCTTCTCTGAAGTATCCTTGGAATGTCCTTGATGTGAATGAAGTTATGCTTAGCAGCATAACTCATCATAGAGGAAAGAATATTGTTATAAAAGCGAATGTCATTATTGAAGGTGATGTATATATTGAGGATGATGTAAAAATATTCGAAAACACAAAAATTATTGGGCCGTGCTACATAGGTAAGGGTACAATAATTGGAAATAATAACATCATCCGTCAGAGCTACATTGGTGCTAATTGTGTAACAGGATTTAATTCTGATATATCAAGAAGTTATATAGGGGATGATTGCTGGTTTCATAATAATTATATTGGAGATAGCGTCCTTGAGGGTAATATCAGCATGGGTGGCGGCGCTGCGTGTGCTAACTTGCGATTAGATGATGGTGAAATATCTTCTACAATCAAAAATATACCGCTTGGTACAACAAAGCGCAAGCTTGGAGCGCTCATAGGTAAGCATACGAGAATCGGTGTTCACACGAGTATTATGCCGGGAATTAAGATAGGGAAAGGATCATTCGTAGGAAGTGGAGTAGTATTAGATAAAGATTTGCCTGAGGATAGTTTTTGTATTGTCAAAAGTTCATACACCGTAACGAAAAATCGCATATCTGTCGAATCAGCAAATAGAGAAGCATTCAAAAAAGCGATTTAACGTATGAAAAAAACTTCCATCATCATACTTCATGGGTGGGGTTTATCAGGAAAAAGGTTTGATACCTTAGCACTTCAACTTAAATCGAAAGGATATAGGGTATACGCACCTGATTTCCCAGGGTTTGGTGAAGCCCCAACACCTGAATATCCATATCACCTATCTGACTATGCTGATTTTTTATCGACATTCATACAAAAAAATAAGGTAGATAAACCTGTACTCATAGGACATTCATTTGGAGGGCGGGTCTCCTTAAAATTTCTGCATACCCATCCGAATGGTGCCAGTGCTGTCATCTTTACTGGAACGCCTGGATATACTCCTGTGCCAAGACGAAGACTTCAACTGTTTGTGATATTAGCAAAGATTGGGAAGGTATTATTCTCATTATGGCCACTGAGTGTTATACAAGAAAAAATACGCGCATGGTATTACTATCTGGTTGGTGCCAGAGATTTTTATCGTGCAAATCCCATGATGCGAAAAATATTTAAGCTTATCGTGCAGGAAGATTTAACACTGCCAATTTCTTCAATCCGGATACCCTGTGCAATAATTTGGGGCTCACTGGATCAGATAACACCGGTATGGATTGCAAAAAAAATGCATGCGGCAATCAGGCATTCAGTGCTTACCATCATAGAAAATGCTGACCATGGTGTCTCTTATAAGAAACCTGAACTTTTTAGTGAATATGTGGATGCTTTTTTGAAAACGTTATGACAATACTATCTATTCTATATATACTATGGGGGCTTCGAATTATTGCAAATATCATATCATTTGTTCAACTTTGGTATGTAAAAGAATACCGTTTTGATCGAATGTTTATACACTTGCGGACTAATCAGGGAAAGAGAATACTGGTACTTCCTTTTAGAAGACCCCCTATAAGTATTAAGACCGTTTTTATAAGCTTTATAACGATAGTATCTAGTATATTTTTCTTGTATATCTCATCTTTTCCTATATATGTGTCTTTATTTTTATTAGATATAGGATCTTTTTTATATATTTCACTGTTGGTAGCGTTACTAACTCTTCCAACAGTGTTATTGCACAGGGTTAAAATACATCGTGCAGTTAAAAAACTTCGAAGTCATGCTCCAATGCAGGTAATTGGAATTACGGGTAGTTATGGTAAAACCTCAACGAAAGAATTTTTGGCTACAATACTTAGTTCTTCGTATAACACTATAAAAACACCGGCAAGTAAAAATTCACCCATTGGTATAGCTGAATTGATTCTGCGCGCCTTACAGCCGAATCACGAGGCGTTTGTGGTAGAAATGGGTGCTTACAAAAAAGGTGAAATAGCCTATATGTGCTCCATGGTTCAGCCTGAGATTGGTATTGTTACTGCTATTAACCCACAGCATCAAGACCTCTTTGGCAGCATAGAACATACTATTGAAGCAAAATATGAACTTATTGCCTCACTGACAGGTAAAAAAAATGTTGTTGTGAATGCGGATAATCCATACACCGTGCAAATGGGAAAGAATGCAAGTCGTGACGGGTGTATTGTGCAAACATATTCGATTAAAACGACCGATGCTGACTGGTATGCGACACGTATACAACAATTATCAGATTCTATCTCTTTTGTTATGCATTATCATGGGAAACAAGCTACTGTTCGTGCGCCCCTCCTTGGTGTATATCAGATATCCAATATCCTGGCTGCATGTGCTGCCGCGGTTTCGGCAGGAATGACTTTTGATCAAACCAAAAAAGCCATATCATTACTTGTTCCATTCCAAAAAACAATGCAACCTGTGGCATCAAAGATAGAAGCTCAATGCATTGATGATACATTTAATAATAATCCTGATGCTGCTATCGCTGCACTTGAATATCTACATACACGACCAGGAAAGAAAATATTAGTGTTTCAACCAATGATTGAACTTGGAAATTTTACAAAAGAAAGTCATATTCGAGTAGGTAAATTTGCTGCAGACGTTTGTAGCGATATTATATTAACCAATGATAATTATTTTCAGTTTTTCCTTGAAGGTACCCAAGCTTCTAGACATAAGGCTATAGTGAACGTTATGGCTGCAGAAGAAGCAGCTCTATATATTCGTGCTCATACTCATGCAGGTGATACTGTACTATTTAAAGGGAAAGAAGCAGCTAAAGTTCTAAAAATATTGCAGTAATATATATGTTTCATAAGATTATATCTGCTTCATTATCGCCTAATACTGAACCTGAAGATGTCTACGCGGCACTTAAGGTATTGTGTCAACCATGGATGTGGAAACGTGGTTCTTCTATAACGGATGTTATCAACTGGTTTGAAAAACGATATATTGATACTAGGGCATTTGCATACAATAGTGGACGATCAGCGTTCACAGATATACTGGAAGCATTTGGTATAGGTGCAGGTGATGATGTATTGGTTCAATCATTTACTTGCGTTGCTGTTCCGAATTCCGTTCTTTGGGCTCATGCAACACCAATTTTCGTAGATATTGATTCTACATTGAACATTGATCTACAGGATGCAAAAAGAAAGATAACAAAACGAACAAAAGCTATTGTGGTTCAACACACATTAGGTATTACGGCCGATATTGCATCTGTTCGAGCCTTTGCAAAACGGCATAATTTGAAACTGATTGAAGATTGCGCTCATGCATTAGGAGCTTACAATGCTCATAAACAAGTTGGTACAGACAGTGATGCGGCATTCTTTAGCTTTGGAAGGGACAAGATACTTTCCAGTGTATTTGGTGGAGTTGCTATAGTGAACCGTACGCACATAAAGAGTATTGAATACATGAGTAAAAAAGCCAATACGCTTAAGGATGCATCGGCATTCTGGATACTGCAGCAGATTTTACATCCGATAATTTTTTCAATAGTTCTGCCTACATACACAATTGGGATCGGCAAAATACTATTGCGTTTTTTTCAAATGATCAGATTATTATCTTTTCCTGTATATCCAATAGAAAAACTTGGTGGAAAACCTGATAACTTTCCGTCTCGATATCCAAATGGCCTGGCAAATCTTTTGTGCGTTCAGTTACGTAAATTAGATCGATATAATGCGCATCGGAAAGAAATTGCAGCATATTATGAACACGAATTGCGCACCCAACCAACTATAACATTACTTACCTATACGGATGGATCTATTTTCCTTCGATTTCCTATCTTGGTTAAAAATCCAGATGTGTTGATGTCAAATGCAAAACGGCAGGGGATATTACTAGGAAATTGGTATCGTAATACAATCGATCCCGTAGGTGTTGATTTTGCCTCAATAGGATATGAAGTAGGCAGTTGCCCACATGCCGAAAATATATCCAAGCAAATTATAAATTTGCCGACACGTATAACAATGGAAGAAGCAAAACGAGTAGTATATTTTCTAACGAGATCATGAAGGCATTAGAAGTTATGACTCTCCAGGTGGGTCAAATGCAGGAGAATTGTTACTTAGTCACATGTGCGCAGACAAAGGAATGCCTCATCATTGATCCGGGAGATGATGCGCAGTATATAACTGAAAAAATATCATCAATTCAGGTAACTCCGATTGGTATTGTGGCAACTCATGGTCATTTCGATCATATAATGGCTGCATCTGAGTTACAGCTGATCTATGCTGTACCATTTATGATGCATACACATGACGAGTTCTTGCTGAAGCGTATGCTGGAAACAGCAAAGCATTTTTTACAACATGACGTGATTGCATTACAACCTGTTGTTTCAAAAAACATTAAGGGTAAAGATACACTTGCGTTAGGTTCACATTCATTACGTGTCATTGAAACACCGGGACATACACCTGGGAGCGTAAGTCTTTATAATGACCAGTGTGGAATTCTATTTGTAGGGGATGTGATATTTTATGGTGGTGGCATTGGGAGAACTGATCATTCATATTGTCGACCGCTCGAGCTCCACGACTCTATAGATACAATACTTGATTTACCTGGGGATACAATTATATATCCGGGTCACGGAGAACAAACAACAGTAGCTGAAGAAATGGTGTATCATAGAGATACTTCACTATGAAAAAACTTGCGGACTGGTTACTTGGCGCTATATCGCTACTGCTTATATCCCGAATCGTGCCGGGAATTCATTTTGCTGATTTTACATCAGCTATCATAGCTGCACTCATTCTCGGTCTTATTAATGCTCTCATTAAACCATTATTAACACTGTTAACGTTACCAATTACCATACTCACGCTTGGATTATTTTCACTGATCATTAATGGTTTACTCTTTCAGTTGGCAAGTATATTTACTCCAGGTTTTATCGTCGATTCATATATTGCTGCGTTTTTTGGATCTATACTGTATGCTCTAATCAATTCGGTACTTCATAAACTCACAAACGTATCATGAATGCATTACATCTTGAAGAAATCACGACGGAAGTTTTATGGAAATCATTTGTGTTAATGCATAGCCCCCAGTCGTTATTTCAAAGCTGGCAATGGGGAGAGATTGAGAAAAAATCAGGCACGCCACTCTATAGATTCGGAATCTACGAACATAAGAACTTACTTGGTGTTGCGCAGATATTTGTGGTCCGGGCAAAGCGGGGAACATACTTACATATACGGCAAGGACCGGTACTGGTGGAGTATTCGCAGGAATTATTAGACAAAAGTATACAACTGTTTACTGATATTGCTAAAAAGGAACGGGCATTATTTATCCGTATGAGCCCAATGGTTGAAGATTCTGAGTTGCATAAAAATTTGTTCGCACGCTCAGGTCTAAAACCTTCTCCAATACATGAAGTTGATGCTGAACGGTGTTGGGTATTGGATATTTCCCAAACAGAGGATGCGCTTTTGCAGGGAATGAGAAAAACAACGAGGTATGAAATACGACGGGGATTGAAAATGGACATAGAAATTAAGCAAACTGCAAATGTTAAAGATCTTTCAGAGTTTATTTCTCTCTATAAGGAGACGTCAAAACGCCATGGGTTTGTCTCACATGGATCTATCGTTGAGGAATTTGAATATTTCGCGGCTCGTGATGAAGCGTTACTTTTGCTTGGTTATGTTGACCATGTACTGATAGCCAGTGCGATCATTGTGTTCTACGGCGGACAGGCAATCTATCATCATGGTGCATCACTTCCCAGTAAAGTTCCGGTGTCGTATATGTTGCAATGGAGGGCAATTCAGGAGGCAAAAAAGCGAAATATACCGTTGTATAATTTTTATGGAATCGCCCCGGAAGGTAAAAAAAATCATCCATGGAATGGTCTTACCTTATTTAAAAAAGGATTTGGTGGCAGAGAAGTCAGGTATATGCATGCATATGATTTTCCTCTCTCACCGCTGTATATTGTTCCACATCTCATAGAATCAGTTCGAACAAAAATTCGCGGATATGTCTGATAGATTTGTATTTTAGGACTTAAACCCATATACTTAACAGTGCCAATTATATGTTTAAAGCAATCCGAAAGCATCATATATCATTCAAAAATGCATTCGCAGGGCTTTTTTGGGCTGTAAAAACTCAGCCGAATTTTCGTGTGCATCTGGTATTATCCACACTAGCTGTATTACTCGGACTATACTTTCAGATAACAAGCCAAGAATTCCTTGTTATCATCTTTACTATTCTTTTAGGTCTTAGCGGAGAAATGATTAATACAGCACTTGAATCTATGACTGATCTTATTACACGAGAATGGCGACAGGAGGCGAAAATAGCAAAAGATGTAGCGGCTGGAATGATGCTTCTGATTGCTATGGGAGCAATAGTTATTGCCTGTATTATATTTGTTCCTCATATCTTCAGGGTCTTTGGAGGGTTTTAACGTATGGCAACACTTCTCGGCATCCTATTGTTTTCTTGGGCGTTGGCGAGTGCTCTGTATGTCCCTTTTATACAACTCTTGTATAAATGGCGATTTCAGAGAATGAATCAAAAAACAGTAGATGCGTTTGATAAACGTACGCCAATTTTCGATAAATTTCATCAAAAAAAAGCAGGTACTCCTGTAGGTGGTGGATTTCTTATCATTCTATTGACGACAGTTCTTTTTCCGATCACATTACTGCTTCTAAAATATTTTTGGGTACCGATTACTTCCGTGTATCCTATGGCTACAGAGATTAAAATCTTGTTATTTACGTTTATATCGTTTGGGCTTCTTGGACTACTTGATGATGCAAAAAAGACGTTCTTTTTTGCACCCAAAGGTTTTTTTGGTTTAAGGCTAAGACATAAGTTATTTTTAGAAATACTCCTTGCAGGTATTATTAGTTACTGGATTTCCCATGATTTAAAGATCGATATTTTGTATGTCCCGTTTTATGGGGTACTTCATTTAGGATGGATATGGGGTGTATTTTCTTCATTTGTGATCATAGCGTTTGCTAACGCATTTAATATCACTGATGGATTAGATGGTCTGGCATCTGGAGTTCTTCTGATATGTCTGTGTGCGTTTTGGTTTATATCAGCTTCTATACTTGATACCCCGCTTTCTGTATTTATAGCATTATGGTTAGGTGGCCTTATAGCATTTTTATATTTTAATGTGCATCCGGCCCGTATATTTTTAGGAGATGTGGGGGCACTTTCATTTGGGGCAACTCTCAGTGTCGTTGCTCTCATTTTAGGGAAAACATCTGTGTTGCTGGTGATTGGTGGAATTTTTATCATAGAAGTTACTACATCTCTTATTCAATTATTAAGTAAACAATTTTTACACAGAAAAGTCTTTGCGGCAGCACCATTTCATTTATGGCTGCAATATAAGGGATGGCCGGAAACAAAGATCGTTATGCGATTTTGGATTATTAGTATAATATTTGCAATTTTTGGACTTTGGTTAGCTCTTATTACTAAAGTTCCTATACTTTAGAAGTATCATGACATCTGATATATCTATACATCCTATTGGTGTGTTTGATTCAGGATCCGGTGGCCTTAGTATCTTATCTGCCCTTCACGAATTATTGCCGCAGGAATCTTTTATTTACTTTGGTGATCATGCACATAATCCATATGGTAATAAATCTACAGAATATATCAGACAGAGAACTGCCGTAGCTATCGAATATCTATTGGAAAAACAAGTTAAATTGATTGTTATTGCATGTAATACGTCTACAATTGCGGGTATTGATTGGTACAGGAAGACATATCCAAACGTACCGATCGTTGGTGTAGTTCCGGTGATCAAAACAGCCGCAAAAATAAGTAAGACAAGAAAGATTATTGTTCTCTCAACAGAATATACAGCTCAAAGTGAGTATCAGAAAAAGCTTATTAAAGATTTTGGATCTGATTGTTCTATCGTATCGATTGGTAGTTCAATTCTTGTGCCACTCATCGAGCAGGGAATTGTCGAGGGTTCTTTGATAACTTCAGAATTGCTGAGGATACTGTCACCCTATAAAGGAAAAGATACTGATGTGCTTGTCTTAGGATGTACTCACTATCCATTTTTGAAACGAACTCTGCATGATATGATGGGTACAGGTGTCGAGATTATTGACTCTGGAGGCGCTGTTGCACGACAAGTAGATCGCATTTTGAAGGATCGGGGTGAAAATTCACACTCAAGTTCAGTTACAGTGGAGTATGTAACAACAGGAGATGCTACAGTTGTCTCTGATATCTTTAGTCA